>JASHTR010000109.1 GCA_030040455.1 Terriglobia bacterium
TCGAGTCGTTGGACATCTGGATCAACACGCCGCTGTAACCCTCATCGATAAGCTTCAGCACCGTGCCGCCGGCAAAGATGGCGATGTCATCGCAGTGGGGCTGAACCGCCGCCAGGACCTTTCCCTTGTGAGGTTGTCCGGGCTGCTGGCGTTCAATCGTCACGCGACCCGTATATGAGTTCAAGTCCGTCCACCAACTGGCCTGAGGCTCGCGCTGCGCTTGCGCACCGCTACCGCCTAGAAACCCAGCAGCGACTGAACCACCAAGAAACTCTCTTCTTCCTATCACGTTAACCTCCTCAGAAGAGGCGTGCGCCTTGAGTCTGGGCGCCCCCCCACAATTGTTTTGCTCACGTCGCCACCTCGTGCTTCCGAACGTAGTCTGGCACGTCCGATTCATCAGGCGGAATGTAGTGGAAATACTCGGCGTATTCCAGGCCGTGCGCCTGGCCTCGGATGCGGTCGTATTCCAGGGCAAACGTTTTCGTGTATTCGCGGTTGGCCGTTTCGTCGGTGTCGCCTAGCAGTGGCAGCTCGCGGCCCTCGGACGCCAGCTTCCGGCGCAGACGGGCGCCGTTATCACCGCCTGGACCCTGCGTGACCAGGGCCATGTTGACGTAAACCTTCTGGTCCATATAGGGACTAATATCCACCACGCGGTTTACGAGCTCGGGGCCCCGCGCAAAGTAGTATCGTTCGCGCACCGGATGAGGTTCCAGTCCCGCCTTGAAGTGCTCCTGATAATCCCACTCAAATCCGGCGATGGCGGCGGCCCACTCGACCGCCCGGGCGGTAACGTAGTGATCGGGGTCCCTCTCGTACAGTGATGAGGGATCGTAGACCAGAACTGTGTCCACCTTCAGCAACCGGAACAGAAAGACCAGCCGCGCGCGCATCTCCAGGATGGGCCAGCCGTCCATGTAGTGGTTCGGATAGTTGAAGAAGTAAGTCTCGGTGATCCCCATGCGGCGCGCCACTTCTTTGGTGTCGCGCTCATTTTTGAGGACAATATCTCCAATCGATGAGCCCCTGCCCGCCATCGAATCGTTAGACATCTGGATCAACACGCCTCGGTAACCCTCATTGATAAGTTTCAGCACCGTCCCGCCGGCAAAGATGGCGACGTCATCGCAGTGGGGCTGGATCGCCGCCAACACCTTTCCCTTGTGAGGCTGTCCGGATTGTGGGCGCTCAATCGTCACCTCAACCGTGTACGACGTGCTCCCCGTTCCACCGGCCTGAAGCTCGCGCTGAGATTGCCCACCACCACCGCCGAGAAACCCGGCAGCAACTGAACCACCGAGAAACTCTCTTCTTCCTATCATGTTGACCTCCTTAGAAGGGGCATCCTAACGGGCGGGGTGAGCCGAGGGATACCTAATTATGTATGCAGCTTCCGGGTTCTGTTCCCCATTACGAAAAGGGTTCTTCGACACCAGGGCTGAATCAGTAAAGCTTCATAGTGCATAGCTCCCCCTCAGTACCTGGCGGTCCTCCCCAAACCGGCCCGGAAGGGCGGAGTTTTTACATCTCGCCCTTCCTCGCTATTTTCATGGTTTTGGGGTGGACAAATTGCCGCTTCAGTGGCACCCGGCTAGAAAAGAAATTTCAACCCAAATTGGATCTCGCGCTGGTCGTGAACAGTCGACGTCACATTCCCGAATGACGCCGTACCAAAAGTGGCAGCAGGGTTGGAGAATTGCGGCGTATTGAAAAAATTAAAGAACTCCGCGCGGAACTGAAGCGTTGCCCTTTCACGCATCGTGAAATTCTTGAAGAGCGAAAAGTCGAAATCCGCTAAGCCTGGCCCGGTGAGAATGTTGCGGCCCGCGTCGCCGAAAGTATAAGGGGCCGGTTCTGCAAAGGCAGCGGCAGTGATGCAACCCGTGAGATGCCCGGACCCACATGAAGCAGAGGCAGGAGCGATGAGGTTCGGTCGCTGGGAGCCGGTTTGTCCGATATTCGCCACGTCGCCGGCAATGAGGACGTTGATGGGTTCGCCGCTTTGAAGCGCCGCGACGCCGTTGAGTTGCCATCCACCCAGAGTATAGCGTTCCGCAACGTTTGAGGATCTTTGGAAAAACGGCAGAGCGTAACTGTACTGCGCCACAATGCGATTGCGAATGTCCCAATTGCAGTTGCCATAATCCAGAGCAATATCATAGGGGTCCATGGGCTGGTTGCCGCCGTTCGAATCCGTGCCAAAATCGCGACAATGGGACCATGTATAGGCAGCAAGAAACGTGGCCCCATGATTCATGTGCTGGGTCAGAACCACGTTCAGCGCGTCATAGTGACCGTCTTCGTTATTGCTAATGGTGCGGATGCTACCTAAGCTGGGGTTGGGCCGCCGAGCCTGGACCGCGCCCGGCCCCGGCATCGGCGAGTTACTATAGAAGTTGTAATCCAAATGGTAAGAATAATTGCCCAGGTACTGTACGTCGATGCCGGCATTTCTCCACAGGGCTCGCTCCACGTCAAAGCTCCATTGGTCCATCGTGCCCGCGAACCACGGTATGCCCAGCGTAATCCAGTTCGGTGTCGGGCTAAATCCCGCGAACGCTGCGGCTGGGGTGGGATTAGACAGTGTGACGATGGGGCTCGTGACGTTCGTATTGAAGTAATTGTACACGTTCGAGTACGGCGGATTGGTATTCAGAAACGTAAAGCTGTTCATCTGATTTGGATCGTAGTAAATGCCATAACCACCCCTCACGACCCATTTGTCCGTCAACCGGTAAGCAAAGCCGATACGCGGCGCAATGTCGGTGTGCACCGGGTGGGCGAATACGAATCCCTTGGTGCCGCCGATCCCCGCCGTGTCGGTGGAGTTTAAAAGCGTTGCCACGCCG
>JASHTR010000110.1 GCA_030040455.1 Terriglobia bacterium
AAGTGAAGGAGCAGTGCGACCGGGGGGCCAGACGACTTGATTGTGCGCGTGGCTACCGCTGAAGGCAGCCGCTAAATGCAGATAGCTTGGCTGTAAGCCCGATATTTCATTCGGAGGCGCTGGCATGGCCGAAAAGAAGAAATACAACTACCAGCAATACACCTGGCCTGAGATCAAGGAAGTGGTCAAGCAGCAGCCGGTGGTCATGTTGCCGGTGGGTTCAGTTGAGGACCACGGCCGGCACTTGCCGCTGGACGTTGACAACTTTCTGATTGGCTCCATCTGCGAAGAGGCGGCGCGCCGAATGGATGGCAAAATGCTCCTCTTGCCTCCGGTCTCATACGGATTTGAAGAGCATCACATGGATTTCCCCGGCACCATCGATATTGGCATGGAGCACATGCTGCACTTTGTGCTGGATATTACCCGGAGCGTGGCCCGCCACGGCTTTAGCCGCATTCTTCTTGCGGATGGACATGGCTCCAACATGCCCATCCTGGACTTAGTGGCTCGCCGCACCGTGCTTGAGACGCAGGCTCTTTGCGGGACTTTCCTTTGGCCGAGCTTGGCCCGGGAAACGATCGAGGAAGTTCGTGAATCTGAAAAGCCCGGGGGCATGGCTCATGCCTGCGAGCTTGAAACCTCTGTCTACCTCTATCTGGATGAGTCGAGGGTCAAGATGGGAGAGGCGAAGAAAGAGATCGGGCTGCCCCCTTCACGATTCGTCTGGATGGACCTCATGAGTTCGTCGCCCGTCCTTCTGATGGATCATTGGACGCGCTTCAGCAAGAGCGGAGTGGTGGGAGATCCAACGCTTGCGTCGAAGGAGAAGGGAGAGAAAATCTTTGAGGCAGTGGTCCAGTCGCTGATCCGTCTGGTAAGGGAGTTCAGGGATTACCCGCGGGAGCCCCGCCAGGATATGCATACCTCATCAGGGCAATAAATTACTTGGCTCATCCATATGAAAAGAGTGAACAAAGCCAAAGCAAAGCTGGGGGGATGACACCTCCTGATGTTCGTCACAAAATAGTTGCGAGCAGGCGCAAGTAAACCGGTAGCACGCTCCATGTGCGTTCCGGCGCCTCGGCTCCCGATTTATTGGCTCGGCGTGTGAGCCTGGCGAAGGACGGTTGTCCAGAGCTGGGAAAGCAAAAGCGGCGGTTGGGCGCCCCCTTTAACCTTTGCTTTCAATTGTGCGTATTTGCAATGAGCGGCGGAGGCGTTCCGCGTTTGGCCCTCCGTGGTGTAAAGCCACGCAAGCTCTGCATAAACTTGCGGATAGCTCGTATCCAGGGCAACAAAGGTCTTCAGGTCTTGAACGGCCTTCGCTATCTGCTTCTGATCCTCGAACCAGCGGGCGCGGTAGAGGTAGGCTGAGGGCGTTCCCGGATCCAAAGTGAGGGCGCGGTCCAGTTCTTCCTTGCTCTCGCTGAGATTGCCGGTCTTCAGAAGCGCCGCCCCCAAGGCGGAGTGGTACAAGGCATTATCAGGCTTTATCGCCACCGCCTTGCGAAATGCATCCACGGCCGCAGCGCCATCCCCCTGGCCAAACTGAATAGCGCCCAGCAGGAAGTAAGGCTGGTCGAGGGTTGGGCTCAGGCGGGTGGCTTGCTGGCAGGAGGCAACCGCATCTCCGAATCGACCCATGCGGACATTAACAAGAGCAATCTCATAGAGGAGGGCTGAAGAATCCGGCTGCGCGAGCTGCGCTTTTTTCAAGCTCGCCAGCGCTCCCGGATAGTCTTCCTCCATGGTTTGAATCTCCGCATAGGTGGAGAGATACCGGATGTTCTTCGGGTCAGCCGCAACGGCAGAAGCAACCAGCGGCGCGGCGTCTTTGGGCTTTCCGCTCAGCATTAACGCGCTGCCTTGCATGAAAGCCACCTCGCCCGGCGCCCCCGCCGCCGGAGGCACATTTTTCAGCACAGCCAGGGTTTCCACTGGCTCGAACGCCGCAAGGCTTGCCCGGGCGAGAAGCAGCTTGATGCCATTATCGGCAGGAGCCAATTCGCTGGCGTTTTCGAGCAGATCCCGCGCCTTCTGGGGCTGGTCGTGAGCAAGACAGAGCTGGGCCAGGGCAGCGAACAATTGGAGGTTTTCGGGAAAAGCTTTTGTCGCGTTATCGACGGTCACCAAAGCCGCCTGGCTGTTTGCGGCTTCGAATTGTGCCCGCGCCAGGTTTGTCCACAGCCAGGGGTTATTCGAGAGCTGGCTCCGCACCTGTTCCAGGCTGGCAAGCGCTTCCTGAGGTTGGCCCGCATCGAGCAAGGCGAGGCCCAGAGCGTAGCGCGCGGCGGTGAAGGTGGGTTCGCGAGCCAAGGCGAGTTGGAGCTCGCGAATTCCAGAGGCAGGCTGGTTATCCTTAAGGTACGCAAGGCCAAGGATGTAGCGGAGGTTGGGGGTATCGTTTCCGAGCTGAATGGATTTTTGGAAATGAGTGATTGCCTGGCTAAACTTTCCCTCAGCACCTTCGGCCGTAGCAAGATAATAGAAAGCTCCGGCCGAAGGATCCAGACTGATAAGGCGGGAAAATGCACGTTCCGCTT
>JASHTR010000111.1 GCA_030040455.1 Terriglobia bacterium
CCAACAGCTTTGCTTGTGCTTCCGGGAGTCCGACGCTTCGGTTGTGGTCCCGGTATTCGAGCACCGTCGCGGGCACCCGGTCATCATTGGGCGGTCGCTATTTCCAGCGCTCCTTGATTTAAAGCCGGGCGAAGGCGCCAATGAAGTGATCCGCAAATTCCCGACTTTTTTGCTGCAAATGAACGATGCCGCCGTCCTCCTCGATATCGACCGTCCGGAGGACTACGCCCTTCTTTAACTCGTCCGATACGTAGGTTAATTGGCTGACATATGGCGCAGGACCTGGGTCAGGACGTCGGCAGGCCCGGAGCCGGCCAGCTCAACGCGGTTGCCATCAGGAGTGATCTCCAGGGCCTGGATGAACTGATTCGCTTCAGAAGGGGGAGACGAGGTCGTTGAAACGGCGTTCCGCAAGAGAGTCAAAAGCTGCGCGAGCGTTGATGCGCTCCCAGCGTCCTGACAGATAACCGAGACCTGTACGGAAAAATCCGTGTCCCAGCTCGTTGTGTAGAGAACCGTCTTGATGGAGTCGAGAATACGGCTCAGGTCGATATTTCCTTTTCCTTTGGCGTCTGGCAAGAGCCAAGGCAACGCCAGGCCGGCAGCGCCCTTTCCGGTTGTAATTCCCCACTCCGGCCCTGAGCCTTCGATCTGCCCCTCCCAGTTGACGAAATCTGAATTTGAGTTCAGCGCGGTGCGATTTCCGAGGTAACCATCGATCACGGCCTTCAAATCGCTCAGACGGCCGAAGGCAGCGAGGTTTGCGTCGAGAAATGTGAAAAACAAACCGTTCCGGTCGATGCCAGGTCCAAAGGCGTCGAGGACGTATCCGGCATATGAGGTTGTCGGTAGCTTTTCCTTAGCGATCAGGCTTTGCGCTTGGTCGGGATTAAACTGGCCTTCGGCAAGCCCAAAAAAAACCGGGTCCTCCGCCCCCGGTCCCCGCCATCCAACCACCACCTCATCAACATCTTTTTCGACGTCCGTCCCCAGAGGCTGCAAAAATTCCTCGAGGTCCTGCATCTGACGATTGAAAATGACGCTTCGTAGTTGCCGGTAGTTAGGAAGCGAGCGAAGCTGGGCCAGGTTGGCGTAGGCAAGTTGCTGAGTGCCTACAGGAAAGCAGGCGAGCGCCTCCCGCGCAAGCTCCTGCGCGGATAGCCTCGCCGGAAGAACCATCAGAAATACTGCGAGACCTAAAGCAGGGTACGAGATGAAGCATCGTTTTGTCCCATTCACCATTTTCCTATTCCAAATATACCACCGCATAGAGAGCTTATGGAGGCAGGTGAACATCCGTGACACAGCCTTTGGAGTTTCTTGAGGAGGAGAAAAAAATAGGCCGCCCCCCGGAGGGAGGTGCTTGGCTCAGCAAGCGTCTCCCTCCGGGGGGCGTGCTAAAACCGCGGGGAGGGGGGGACCGCGGGCGTTGTCATTGTCCGAATCAGCACACCCGAAGCGTCATGATCCAGATTAACTACGCACTTATATAAGATTGCAAGCTACATGCCAAAGGTTGCCTGTCCGTAACTCCATGAAAATACGAAACCGGGCTCGTATGAACCCTCCCCTGTTTGAAAAAAATGCACTCTAGCTATGTATTATTTTCCAAATTAACAGGAGAGACGGAAGACAACATGGGGTATTTGCTGTTAGCTTCCAGCGTCCGGAATTAGTATCCCTGCGGCGGCATAGCTTCAAATAATAAATTATCGCGATTTGAAAACCGCAACAATTATATCTTGCTTCGCCGAAGCCTCGATTTGTCTGGGGTAGAATGGAAATTATGAAAGCCATCACGATAAAACCCGGAGTCAAGAATAGCATCGAGATGAGAGACGCTCCTGACCCGGCTCGAGGCGACGATAACGTCAAAGTAAAAGTCCTGCGTGTGGGTTTGTGCGGAACTGACGCCGATATCTATGCCGGTGAGTACGGTGAGGCGCCGCCCGGAGACGATTATCTGATTTTAGGCCATGAGAACTTTGGAGTGGTGGAGGAAACAAATGGAAACTCCGGCCTGAGGCGGGGAGACTACGTCGTTTCAACGGTGCGCCGGCCTTGTGGCAAGTGCCTGAACTGCCAGCAGGGAGAGATGGATTTCTGTTCAAGCGGGGATTACACGGAGCGGGGCATCAAAGGGCGTCACGGCTTTATGGCCGAATATTACACGGAGTCCCCCGAGTATCTCATTCATATTCCTCCGGCGCTTCGCGATGTGGCTGTGCTCCTCGAGCCCACTTCGATTGTGGAGAAAGGAATCGACCATATCTACCTGATCCAGCGACGCATAAGCTGGCAGCCGAAAAGAGCGCTGGTTCTGGGCGCAGGCCCGGTAGGTCTGCTTGCTGCGGCGGTATTACGGGTGAGAGGCCTGGAGACTTTCGTTGCCGGACGCGAGCCTTCCACGGATTTGCGCGCGCAAGTGGCAAAAGGCCTTCAGGCAAGTTATCTCTCCGTTGACGGCATGGCCATTACGGACTTGCCGGGCAAGACTGGCCCGCTCGATATCGTCATTGAAGCCACCGGAGTATCCTCGGTGGTGTTTGGCGCCATGCAGATCCTGGCCCCGAACGGCATCCTCTGCTTGTTAAGCGTGACGGGCGGCACGGGGGTGCGCCCTGAGCCGACGGATCGCATCAATCAGGACCTGGTGCTGGGAAATAACGTGGTCTTTGGCAGCGTGAACGCGAACCCACGCCACTTCCGTAAGGGAGTTGAGGATTTCCAGAGCCTTGAGAAATCATATCCCGGAGTGCTCCAGAAGCTGATTACTTCCCGTCTCCCTTGGCACGACTACGGCCAATGGTTTGGCCAGAAGCGGACCGGCATCAAGACGACCCTCGAAATCAGCACAGGATAGGCTGCCCGAAACAACAATGCCCGGATCAACAATTGTTTTGCCGTTGCTGGATGTGCTAGCCTAGTGGGGTGCGTCGAAAGTGCCTTTACTTATGGCCGCGCCCTTTGGGGTGCGGCGGCTTGCCGCTGCTTTGCGCCGGCGAGCTTGCTCCGAGCGCTTAAGGAATATCCAGTGGCCAGCAAGCTGGCCTTGGGAAAAGCGGTAGCACGCTGCCGCACTCCAAGGCTCCCACATACGTAAAGAAGTGTTGGACGCACCACACTGCGGCTCCTCAGGTTGACATGTTGAGCAACTTTTTCGCCGGGCTGCCAGGGACTCTACGGCGGCGAGCGCATGGACCGGCGGCCGGGGGACGCAGGAAAAAGTGAAAGGTGAGGGGGGAATCATGAGAAAATCAATCGCGGTCGTCATTATTTGTCTGGTGGTGGCCGTTGCCGTCCTCGCGGTGGAAGTGACCACGAAGCGCGAGGACAGCCCGCTCCAATTCGACACCACTTATCAGGCAGTTCTGCTGGACAACGGACAAGTGTATTATGGCAGACTCTCCGGGTTGGGAACCGACTACCCTAAAATGACTAGCGTTTATTACGTGGTTCGCGCCGAGGATCCGCAGACAAAGGAAGTGAAGAACATCCTTGTGAAGCGCGGCAAGGAGCTCCACGCGCCCACGGAGACGTTTTTCAATGTCCGGCACATTATTATGATTGAGCCGGTGGGGCCTAACTCTGAAGTCGCCCAGCGTATCGCGCAGTCTGAATCGCAGCCCCAGAAATAACTTAGCCCTCTCCGTTCGCAGACTCCCAATTGTCAAAGGGCGGCGCAGGAAGCGGCAAGCGTGGTGGTGTGTTCAACAACACCACCGGCACGTCATTGTGAGGAGCCGCAGGGGATGAAGAATCTCGCCCGTGTTTTGCACACCGCGCGAGAATCCTCGGGGAGTTTACCGCGAGCGAAGAGACCGTTCGACAGGGAGCGAATGGGCTCGGAATAATACGGTTACGCAGCATTAGCTGTTAGAGTGCGCTCTCCGTTGAAGACCCGCGTTAAAATAATATAATGTTGCTATCGAAGAAAAATGATCGCACTGGGCGCGCCGCCCGCTGCGGCCAGGATGGAGGTCTGTAGATGCCGGATATCGATGTTCCTCTCGAAAGGGTAGGCTTTGGAGACACTTCCCGATCGGACCGCTGGTGGGTTCAGCCGGTGGTGGTGTTACTTGTGCTTTCAGGCTTCGTAGTTTATGCCACGTGGGCGGCTTTCCAGGGGACGCATTACCGCTTTGGCCCTTATCTTTCTCCCTTTTACTCTCCTGAATTGTGGGGTAATCCGCTTACGGCCTGGATTGGCGGAAAGCCGGGATGGTATCCGAGCTGGCTGATCTTCTCGCCCGCATTCTTCATTCTCCCGTTTCCCGGTGGTTTTCGGGTGACGTGCTATTACTACCGGGGGGCCTATTACAAGGCGTTCTGGGCTGATCCGCCGTCATGCACCGTCGGGGAGCCGCGCAAGACGTATTGGGGAGAGCGCAAATTCCCGCTCATTCTCCAGAACATTCACCGCTACTTTATGTACATCGCTCTCTTCTTCATCGCGGACCTGGCGCTGGATGCGTGGAATGGTTTCTGGTTTAACGGCCGCTTGGGCATGGGTGTGGGATCCATCGTGCTGCTCATCGATGTGATCCTGCTGAGCCTCTATACCTTCGGCTGTCACGCGATTCGCCACCGGGTGGGGGGCGTGCTCGACCGGCTCGGCGGCTCCCGCTTGCGGAAGAAGACCTATGACTGCGTTAGTTGCCTGACGAGCCATCACATGCGATGGGCTTGGTGCAGCCTGGTCTGGGTGGCGTTTACAGATTTCTACGTTCGGGCGTGCTCCATGGGGTTGATCCGAGACTGGAGAATTTTCTGATGGCGGAATTCGAAACCCATCAACAC
>JASHTR010000112.1 GCA_030040455.1 Terriglobia bacterium
GGAGAAATGCTAGAGCCGAATGTCAGGAAAATCGCCGCTCAGGCGGACGTGGTTGTACTCTGCGTGGGTTTCGGTCCGCAGACCGAATCGGAGGGCTTTGACCGGACGTTCCGCCTTCCTCTCGGCCAGGCGGATCTAATTCATGCCGTGCTCGCCGCCAATCCACGCACGATCGTGGTGGTAACCTCTGGCGGCAGCGTGGATGCCAGCTGCTGGATCGACCGCACGCCCGTGCTTCTCGAAACCTGGTACGGCGGGCAGGCGGCAGGTGGCGCTTTGGCTCACATTCTGTTCGGGCCTATAAGCCCCTCAGGCAAGCTGCCCATAAGTTGGGAGCGGTACCTCGAGGATAATCCTTGCTACAAGAATTACTACGAGGAGCCGGGCACGCATGATATACAGTACCGGGAAGGCATCTTCCTGGGTTACCGCTACTATGATCGCAGCAAAATCAAGCCGCTGTTTCCGTTCGGTTTTGGACTTTCCTACACTACGTTTTCCTTCAGCCGTCTGCGCGTGAAGCCTGTGACAGGGCGGGCAGGATCTCCCATCTCCGTCAACTTTGATGTCACCAACACGGGCCACCTTACCGGCGCCGAAGTCGCCCAGGTTTACGTGGGCGATCCCTCGGCTATTGTTCCACGTCCCTTCAAAGAACTGAAGGGCTTCGAGCGCCTCACCCTCAACCCGGGCGAGACGAAGCAGGTCTCCGTTACTCTCAACCGCCGTTCGCTGGCTTACTGGGATATCAGGTCCCATGACTGGAAGGTGGACCCGGGCAAGTTCATGGTCTACGTTGGCGATTCTTCCGAAAACGTGCCGCTCAAGGCTGCGTTTATGGTGCGGTAAGTTAGCTTTCAGCCGTCAGCTCTCAGCGGTCTGTAAGGGACTCCGGCATGAAAGCTGTTTGCTGGGTGCCAATGGCTCGTTCGAGCTTCCTCATCATCCCGCCTCGCGCGACTCCTCGGCCGCGGGAGTTCTCCAGCAGCCTCTCAACTCAGGAATCGCGAAAGCACATTGGCAGTGATTCGTGAGGTGTATTCATCAACCAGCAGACTCGCGACGTAGGTGATGGAACCCGCCGAAAAGACCTCGCCCCCGGAAGGGGTTTGAAATTGGACCATCTCTGCTCCTCCATCCCCCGGATTCATTCCCTTTGCCAGCAACTGCGTCCCGGGCGGCGAGGAAGCGCTCCGTTTATCGGTTTCGTGGCCTGAAGCGCCGTGCGGGACGCGCTCATGTAGAGTCTTTGTGCCGAAGACATCGCCTTTGCGAAGGTTCGTTCCGGCAAAAGCCCAATGGGAATCGTCGATGACCTTGTAAGGAGCGGCGGTCATGATGCCACTATCACTAAAAACCACGCCCAGAAGGCGGGCTTCCGATTCAGAAGTGCGATGCATCCGGCTCTCGAAAATCTGGCCGGGCCGCGCGGCGTCGCCTACCTTGTCTCCTTCGAGGGTTTTGAGGTGCGTCAAACATCGCATGGTCATATCGTCTGCGAGGGTCACTTCACAGTTGAGGCCATTGCCCGCCAGATACATGAGCCGTCCGCCGCTCTTAAAGACCCATTCCTTAACCCGCAGAACCATTTCGCGGGTCCAGTATTCAGGATGCACGGACAAGACCAGCACTCGATATTTCTCCAACGGAAGATCGCCGGAATGGAGCTGGGCTTCAGCATAAAGATCGTAATTGAACCCCTTGCGCTCCAGCCAGCCGAGCAGCCGCCACTCCCCCGGCGTTGAGACGCAATGGAGGCGACCCGCAATCGGATCGGTGACTTGCGCCTCTTCAGGCACATGACTTGAGAGGTCAGGACGGTCGAAAGATAGTGGCGGGTACTGCGAATCCAAGGGCTTCCAGACCGAGTAGGGTTCCGGATCTCGATAACGCGTGAGCTCCAACCGCGCATTGACCACGGGCGTCCGAGGCAGCCCGTCGGAATTAATGTAATTGCTGCGGCCGCCAAAATTGTTGTAGGCGTTCCAGGTGTTCGTGGAGGCGAGCACGGCGATTGGCGCCTGGGGCTCGGCAGGCGCAACAATCCAGGGAAAGGCAAAGAAGCAGCCGGACAATGTTTTGGCATGGAGATAGTAGAGGCCTGACCGCTCGGGGGCTCGAAGCATCTGCGCGTGATGAGCGCTTCCATAGCCTTTTTGGTTCCATTGGACGCCGGTCTGCGTGTAGTCGCCGTCTGGCGTGATCTGCCGGTTGGCTCCTGGGCCGTGCTCGTCGTACCACCCGACCATGCGGATAAATTCTTTCTTCCAACCGTAACGCCAGAGCGAGACCTGATATTCTTCCAAGGAGTGAACCCGGAATTCCGCGCATTCACCGCTCTTCGACCACTTTGGCCACATATAGCCCAGCAATTTATTCGAGAGAAGGCGGAAGGAGTAAGGTTTCCCGGAAGCCACCTCGACGGGAACATTCTTTGAACCGAACCCTGTCTTTGCCAAAGTGCAGGAGTAGGTTCCGGGTTCGAGATCTGCGTAAATCTCTCCGCGAGGGGTTGACCGCACCACCAGCGGCTCCGGAAGCGACGTATCCTGGAATTCCACAAGAACGTCGGGAATGGCCACATAGCATTCATCACTGACAAATCCAATCAGCATAGTCCCTCACAGCGCAAGGCGTTGGTCCGCTGCAAAGCGCGACCTTACAACAACGATGAGAGTGATGCCCGCGACGATGGTAGCGACAGCGAACCCGCCCATAAGATTCACGATACCACCAAGGTTGCCACTCGAACCCACCAAATACATGCCCGCTCCACCCCCCAGCCCGCCGACCATGTTCAAGGCTCCGGTCGCAAATCCGTAATTTTTTTCTGAGACCACATCATATGCTGCCGCAAAAATGTTTGCCGCGACGGCCCCGGCAAAAAAGCCAAAAGCCAGCGAAGCCAGTTTCAACCCGCTGAGCGAGTGGAGAGCCACGGTCAGATAGGCAAACGGCGAGCAGAGTAGCAATCCCAGTGCATTGATGTAAAAACGTCCCGCGCTGACTTTCGAAGCAATCAAATCGGCCGCGGGTCCCCAGCTTAACACTCCAATGACTGTGCCTGCCTGCAAATAAACGGTGGCTGCGAGGCCGCTTTGCGCCAGCGACAAGTGGTAGGTCCTGAAGATAAATGCAGGCAGCCAACCATAGAATATCCACAGCATGGCGCAGAACATAAAGAAGGCGACGAGGAGAATAGCGTAACAATCCGACCGAAGCACTGCAAGCGGCGCGGGCGCGGGCTTCTGGCGCTTTCTCTCCACAGCGGGGCCGGGTAAACGGCGAAAAGAGAGGGGCAAGATGATGGCGTAAACGATGCCGATAGCGGTTAAAACTCCGAAGCCTTGCCGCCACCCAAGGGTTTCTGCCGCCCAACCCCCGAACCACCCTCCCGCAACGATTCCGGCAAATTGCGCCGATTGGTGTATCGACAGCGCTGTGGAGCGGGACTTTCCCGGATGCCACACTCCGATCATGCCCAGAGCGGCGGGCACGTACAAGGCTTCAACAACGCCCATTACCGCCCGCCAGGCGAGGAAGGTGCTCACCGACGTGCTGAGCCCGCTCCCAAGGGTCGCGAAGCTCCAGAGAATGAGGCTGGCAATAACTAAGCGGCTTCGCGGAACGATGTCCGCAAGAAGCCCCGTGAGCGGCATACACAGGGAATAGGTCCAGATGAAAATCGAGCCCGCGAAGCCCAGTTGGGCCTTGGAGAAGTGCAACTGATTTCCAAGGATGGGGAAGATTGAAAAGACAACTTGCCGGTCGGCGTAGTTCAACAGGAAGGCAAACCAGAGAAGGCCGACAACTAACCAGGCGGAACTGGCGATGGTTCCTGGCGTGGTGGTACGTTCAGAAAGCATGGAGGGTTCTGTTTAATTTCCGGCCGGCTGGAGGGAGCGATCGATTTCAATTCCGAGTCCGGCACCTTCGGGCACAAGGGCGCAGCCATTCTCATACTTCAGACCGGTTCCAACATGGCGGGTGTAGTAGAGCGGGCCAATAATGTCGTGACAAACCCTTTGCGACAGGTTGGGAATTGCGACCGCCAAATGTAACATCGCTGCCGACGCGATTTCCGATTCCAGGTTGCTGCCGATGGTGCACTCCAAGCCTGCGGCGGCGGCCATTTGAGCAATTTCGAAGGAGCGTCGAATGCCGCTATTTTTGCCCGGATAGATGCTGACGATGTCACAAGCGTCCCAACGGATGGCGTTTTGCGCGTCTTCAGCGCTGAAAATGGATTCATCCAGCATGATGGGAATGTGCGTGCGCTGCCGGAGCCGCGCCGAGCCCCGGAAATCGCCGCGACGCAGCGGTTCTTCAATCACATTCACCTCCAGGCGCTCTAAATGGGGTATTGCGGCCAAGGCCTCGCTTTCACTCCATCCTGCATTTGCATCCACGCCGACGGGGAATTTATTTCCCACAGCTTGCCGCACGGCCCCCACGCGCTCAATATCTTTACTGACCTCAAGACCCACCTTCACCTTGACCGCTTGCAGCCCTAAAGCGAGAGCCTTTTCTGCAATCTGAACGACTTTTGCCGGAGGAAAGGCTCCAATTGAAAACCTGAGAGGGATTTCGAGCCGGCGCTGTGGGCCGCCGAGCAGGAGGTAAGCCGGAACATTGAGGATTTTACCGGCAAGATCGAGCAGAGCCATTTCAAGAGATGCTTTCGCGAACGGATTCCCGACGAGTTCCTCGTCCATCCTCGCCGCGAGGCTCGAGACGTGCAATGGGTTCTGTCCCAGCAGTACTGGCGCGAGTATATCCTTGATCGCAGCTAACGCGCCAGCCTGAAACTCGCCGCTCCATCGGGGAGTGACGTTGGCTTCGCCGATGCCTTCCTGCCCTTCGTCCGTCCTGATCCGGACGATCACATAGTTTGAGAATCGGTGTTCTCCTCGCGAGCTGGCGATCGCCAGCTCGGGGCTTACCTGAATGCCAA
>JASHTR010000113.1 GCA_030040455.1 Terriglobia bacterium
GGGCCGCCGGATTAAACATCGTTTCAGGAATGACGTTACCGGGAAAAGCGGTCCGGGGACCTAAAGGGTTCGAAGAGGGCTCAAAGATGGTTGGGACCGTTCCGGCAAGAGGCCCCGAAGTAACGGTTGTGCTTGAAAAATCTCCCGCGCGCTCGGCCAAAGTCGGCACTGTATCAAATAAGCTGAAGGGGCTCTTAGCCTGCGTCGTGTTGTAATGGATGAAGAAGCTTGTCTTGTTGGCGCCGTTTTTGTAAATCTTTGGAATCGTTAGTGGGCCTCCTATCGAAACTCCAAGCCTTTCGCTGTAATAGGGAATTTGGGGTTGAGAAGGCGTATTCAGAGGATAGGGTCGGGCATTAAGCGCGGAATTGGAGTAATAATCAAAAATATTTCCACGGATGCGGTTGACCCGAGGGCGGTGGACGCCGCCGAAAAAGAATTGGCCGCCACCATAACCTCCTCCTCCTCCGCCTCCTCCCCCTCGTCCGCCGCCACCACCGCCACCGCCAAACCCAGGCACCCCGGTAGTACCCGACTGGGCAAACCGCCGGTACATATGGGGACCGCCCTGGCCCATCATGGTCGGAGCCGTGGCATCCACAGTGTTGCCCGTGAGCAGAAACGAGTTGTTGGAACCTGCCGCACCTCCCACATCTGCTTGTGCCTCTTCCTGGGGCTCCTCTTGCTCGCTCACGTCCGGATTATCCCCTTGCGAGAAGCGCAAGCTGGCGCTGCCCGCGCCGTTCGCAGTGCCCGTTGCGCCCATGAGGCTGTCCAGGTCTTCTGAGCCGGACTGGCCCATGGCGCTCGCGTTGAATTCGCCCTGAGCCTCGGTCGCATTACCGTAGCTTTGCTGGCCACCTTGTCCAGGCTGGCCCGACTGCCCGCGTTGGCCGCCGGGTTGACCCTGACGCCCAGCCCATGCCCCTCGGCCACCCGCTCTACCCCGAAAGTTATCTTGCGACTCGCCGGGCATAGCGATTGCCAGTGAAGTATTCATCTGTGATTGTTTGCCGGAGGCCACTTCTAGGGGACCGAGGATTGAGGGACGAAAGCCCACCAACATGATGACCAACCGGTATTGGCCGGGCGCAACACCTTTGAAAATGTAATTGCCGGAATCATCGGACCAGGTTTCCTTGCGTGCCCGCGTCTGGGAATTAAAGAGAATAATCCTGGCTCCCGGAACGGCTACATTGCCAGGCCCTGAAACGTGCCCGGCGACGACGCCCCCGGATTCCGTCTGAGCGCGAAGGCTCCCACCCCCGAAAAGAAAAAGGGCAAAAAGAAGCAAAGGAAACAAGTTGCGACGGTTCCACCAAGGAAGCGATGGCCCCCTCCCCTTTTTTGACATTCCGGCTGGTATCGCGGAGCTGAAATACGCGACATATCTCAGCACGCCATTGTCATGCTGAGCCCGTTCGCTTCTCATCGAATCGCTCAAGCCCGTTCGGAGAAGAGCAATCGAGTTCAGGGTGACAGGCATCGGTTTTGCCCCTGCTCCTTCTGGACACACAATACGCACCTTCATTCTCAATTATTTCATGCTTCGGCAATGAAAGTTCCAAAATCTATGAATGGCCGAAGTTGCCGGCACGCATCCAGGCATAAAGACGATAAAAGCGGCATTTTGGTTGCAGGCTTTCTTTGCGGCAATCACGTATAATAGCGAAGCAGGGGGAGTGACTGATTTCAGCAGGAGCGAACAGATGCAAAGGCATATCAAATGGCGGCCAAATGGAAAATTCACACAAATTGTAAAGCCAGGCACGATGCGGTTTTTGGATTTCGGAAGACTGCAGCTTGGAAAAGGCGAGCAATTTTCCGGTGCGAGCGGCAACCGGGAATGGGTAATGGACGTATTTTCCGGCTCCGCTGCGGTCGCGGTTCAAGGCGAGGACGGCCCGGAAAAGGAATTTAACGCGGGCGGGCGGAAAAGTGTCTTTGCGGGCCCGCCGGTAATGGTCTACATTCCACCGGCGTCGAAATTCACCATAACGGCCACTACCAAGCAATTTGACGCGGGCTTGTTCTCCGCCAGCTCCCACGCCAAGGCCCCGGCGACATTGCTGGAGGGATCGAGCGTTGTGGCCAAAGACATAGGGCGAGACAATTGGAAGCGCACCGTCTATTCAGCGTTGGGCGACGACGTTCAAGCCGAACGATTGCTTGCCGGCGAGACATTGAGTCCGCCGGGCAACTGGTCGAGCTATCCGCCGCACAAGCACGATCGCTCCAACCCTCCCAAGGAAGCTGTCCTTGAAGAAATTTACTTCTTCCGGCTGCGGCCTTCCCAGGGTTACGGCTTTATTTGGACCTACACCGCGCCCGACGACCCTGAAGGCTTCTCAACTGTTTTTATGGTAGAGGATGGAGACACCGTACTGCTGCCTAAAGGTTACCATCCCGTGGTGGCCGCTCCCGGGTACGAGCTACATTATACGTGGGTACTGGCTGGCGAGGAGCGCCGCTACGGTGCCTGGTCCGACGACCCGCGCCACGCCTGGGTGAAGGGGCAGTGAAAAAGGAAGTCGAAAGCTAATCGTCAAAAGGCAAAAATGGGGGTCTTTCGATTTTCAACTTTGGACTTTTGACTTCGCCACCGATAATAGGATTCAGCCCAACTTAACATGGAAATCACATTCTCCTACCCCGACATTGCTCCCGTAGATATCCCCGACTCCAATTTTTTGGCCACTTTGGCACCGAGCGAAGTGCGTGAAGCGCGACCTTTAGGAGACGTCCTGGAAGATGCGCTGGATCATCCTTCCAACGCGGAAAAGCTGGAAAGGCTGGTATCACCCTCCGCCAAGGTTCTGCTCCTGGTGGATGATATTACCCGGCAGACGCCCGCGGCGGGATTGCTCCCCGGCATCCTGCGTCGCCTTCAGCAGGGTGGGGCGCGCCGTGAGAACGTGAAGATTCTTATCGCCGCAGGAACACACTCATACATGACGTCCGCCGAGCTGGAAAAAAAGCTTGGTGCGGAAACGGTGCGGAGCTACTCCGTCTCCCTGCATTATTGGAAAGACGAAAATCACCTGCGGAAAGTCGGCGTTGCCGACGACGGCACGCCCATCAAAGTGAACCGAATGCTCGGCGACGCGGACGTGGTCGTCGGAATCGGCCAGATTGTACCCCATCGCGTTATGGGATTTACGGGAGGGGCGAGCATCGTGCAGCCTGGCGTCTCCGGGCCGGAGATCACGGGGCATACGCACTGGCGGAGCGCTCTATATCCCGGCGCGGAAATTATGGGCTTTGCGGATAATCCCGTGCGCCGCGAAGTGGAAGAGATCGCGCGCATGGCGGGCCTTGGCTACATTGTGAACGTCGTGATGGACCGTAACGAACGCGTGACGCGCGTGGTGGCGGGCGACCCCGTGGCGGCGCATCGTGAGGGCGCGAAGCACTCGCGCGCCGTCTACGGCGCCGATCAGCCGGGGCTTGCTGATATTGTGATTGCCGAGTCCTACCCGGCAGATTATGACCTCTGGCAGGCATCCAAGGGACTTTACGCCTCAGAGCTGTCGGTAAAAGAGGGTGGCGTGGTGATCCTGCTTACGCGATGCTTCCACGGCGTTTCCACCGAACATGAGGAAGTGGAAAAGATCGGTTACCGACTCGTTGAAGAAGTCAGGAAACTGGTCGATGAGAAACGGATCACGGACCTTGTTGCGGCCGCTCACCTCGCGCACGTGGGCCGCGTGATCCG
>JASHTR010000114.1 GCA_030040455.1 Terriglobia bacterium
GGACGCTCTCGCGGCCTTGAGGCGGGTGTTGTATTCCGGAGTGGGGCGGATCAGAATAAAGTTTGGTGTATCATTGGAGCGAGCTATCTCTCCCTGGCCCTGGCTTCTTGCCTGAGGCAGCATTAAAACGGCAACAAGAAGAACAAGAAGTTTCTTCGCCATTCAATTTCGTTAGAGGTGACTCGCAGCTTGAGTTAATCGGGGGCCCATCCCCGAGTAAAAAAGCCCACGGTTGGAAAAGAGCCAACCGTGGCTACCTTCCACTAGAAATAAAACTTCAAGGCAAACTGAATCTCGCGATTGCTCTCTGCTGTTGACGAGATCGCTCCAAACCCGACCCCCCCATCCTCCCCGCCGGGTTGGGCAAAAATAGGTGTGTTGAAGATATTAAAAAATTCAGCCCTGAACTCGAAATGCCTCGTCTCCCCGATGAGAATTTCCTTGTGCAAGCTGAAATCCCAATCATTGATTCCGGGCCCCAGAACAATATTTCGGCCGGCATTTCCGAAATTGAATGGGCCGTTAGGTCCGGGACAATAATTTTGAAACGCTGAAGTATTGAACCATTCGGCGACTTTTGCTCCGGTCGAGCGGTCTCCCGGCAAGTTGGGACTGCCCACCAAGGTGGGTCGCATGGTTCCCTCATCGGTGTTGGCGCGGTTACATGCTTGATCGATAAAAACGGGATTTCCGGACTGGAGAGTCGTAATGCCACTCAACTGCCAGCCCCCGAGCACGGCATTGGCGGCCCCACCACGGTTCAAGAAGCGCTTGCCGCTGCCAAAGGGCAATTGATAGAGATAACCTACTGAGAACCGCTGCGGCACATCCTGGTTGGACAAGCTGTAGCTGGACAACAAGTCAAATGCATTCTGAGTGGAAGCGGACCGCGAGCCCTCGCCCACAAAGTTCCCCCCGGTGTCGTCCATAGCCTTGCTCCATGTGTATCCGGAGATCAAAGTAAACCCGTGGGCAAAAGGCTTCTGGAACTTGACCTGGAGACTGTTGTAATTGCCGATGCCGTCCCAGTTTTGATAGTAGAACTCTGGTCCCGTCGGCCACGGCGATCGGGAGGCAAATGACCCGGGCCCGGGGTGCGCCTGGTTCGGATACTCCATATTAGCAAGGTGATCCGAGACGCTGCCGACGTACGCAAGCGAAAACAGCGCCCCCCATTGGGTGTGCTCGAGTGCCAAATTGTATTGGTAGGTGCGCGGCACCCGGTAGTTGTCTACCATAGTGTAATACCCGAATGGGCTTGCGGTCCCCAGGACACTTGGGTTGAACCAGTTGAATTGACTAATATTTGATTGGTTCAAACTGTAACCTATGCTGGAGATAAACGGCGGATTCAGTGCTAGATCAACCGCGCCGTTGTCCGTGTCGCGCTGGTAGAAGAGACCGAATCCTCCCCGCAGCACCGTATTGGAAGTTCGTGGCAGGGTATACGCAAATCCGAATCGAGGCGCAAAATCCGTGTCACTCTTCGTGACCAAGGAATCGGGCAGCCCAATACTGGGCGCTGTGACGACCGGGAAGTTCGGGAGCAGAGTTTGTTTCACTCCGTCGAACGTTATCGGTGCGTAGCCCGGCTGAACATATACCTCCGGAAGCCCAGCGTTCGGCGGCAGGTAGAGATTCGACGTGCTTTTGTTGGCCGAGATAGGCCAACCATCCAACTCATAGCGTAGTCCAAGGTCTAGCGTCAGATACGGCGCCACGTTCCAGTTATCCTGAAAGTATGGGTCGAAGAGCGTATATTGGAGCAGGGGATTGAAAGGCGTGGTCGATATCTCAACAGACGCTGGAAGCCCTAAAAGGAGGTCCCCTAAGGCATTCCCGGTGAACTCGCCATCGAAACTAAAACTCCCAGCAGGGATAAGAGCTTCCGGAAAGGTCACATAATCCCGATAGATATCCGACCCGAATCTCATGCTGTGCTTGCCCTTAATCCAACTGAAGGCCGGACTGAATTGTAGGTCGTCTTCCTTCCAACCGCGGGGCGCGGATCCGTCTTCCCCCAGCCCGGTATAACCCGCCACATCCCAACCGGGAGCTCCCCAGGAAGCTGGAATCGTGCCTAGCCCCTGGATTCCCAGTTGCTGGATAATGTTGTTTGTATAGGCTGTTGTGTAATATTCATTCTGATGGAATCGATTGAACCCGAAAGTAAACTCAGCTAGAAAATTTGACTTGATCGGCATAGCCAACCCAAAGGCGACGTTCTGCGCTCTGTTGTCCTGGATGTAACGCCAGTTCGGGTTTGAATTGGGATTCGTCAAATTGTCACTATTGATTGCGTATCGCCCGTACATGAAGGTCTTACTGCCAATTTTTTGGTCAAACCGCGCCATGGTCTGATTCTCGCCGAATAGCTGATTGGACAGGGTATAGTAATCGAGCCCCGGCGTCGTTGAATTGGGCACCGGCAACCAGGGACCTTTGCCGATTCCGTTTTGGAGAAACGATTCCAGATGTGCTGGCATATCGCTTTGCGGAATGATGTTTCCGGGAAAAGCCTGTCCGGTAGACGGATTGATCACCGGCGTCGTCGAGGAAGAGAGATCGCCCGTAAGCTGCGCGGGTGTGGGGTAGTTGGCGAGCAGCGGCGTACCTTCTATCCAACGTAATCCTTCGTAAGAGACGAAGAAAAACGATTTGTTTTTGCCGTTATAGATTTTCGGGAGTGTAAAGGGTCCCCCCAACGTCCCCCCAAACTGGTTCAAATGGAACGGCGGATTTGTCGGAGAAAAGAAGTTTCTGGCATTTAATCCAGTGTTGCGCAGGAACTCATACGCGTCCCCGTGAAACCGATTAGTTCCGGATTTCGTCACCAGGTTGATCTGGCCGGCGGCTTCGACACCCGACGCGGCTGAATAATTACTGCCCGCCGCCTGAAACTCTTGAACGGCGTCTATGTCCGGAGAGAAACTGGGGGCGCCATTCACCCAGTCCATGATCAGCGAGCCATCCAGAGTGAAATAATTATAGTCGCCTCTGGCCCCCTCCATGTTGAAGCTGTGGGAGGTGGGATCGATATTAACCGAGTCCTGGGTATTCCCGTTCTTGTCGTAGCTTGCTCCGGGCGACAATAAGGGAAGCTGCAGGAAATTCCGCCCATTGAGAGGCAGTTCGGTGATCGTAGTGCTTCCGACGATCGTTCCAACCGTGCCACTCGTCTGGTTGAGGAGCGGCGCCGTGCCCTTCACCGAAACCGTCTGCGTAACCTCGCCAACCTCCAGGTGGAAGTTCTGAACTACAGTTTGGCCGACATACAACGTGATTCCCTTGGCGGATGCCTCCTTAAAGCCCGATGCCCGCACCGTGACGTCGTACATGCCTGGAGTGAGGTCGAGAAATACAAACACGCCTACTCCGTTGGTTAGTGCATTGCGGGTGTATCCTTCGCTCTCGGAGCGGAGCGTTACCTTTGCTCCAGGCACAACCGCTCCGCTTGTATCGGTCACAGCGCCCCTTAAGCCGCTCGTTGAACGCTGGGTCTGAGCGAAATTAAAGGGCGCTTCCACTGCCAGAAGGAAAAAAAAGAGAAAGAAAGGCATCAACCGAAATAGTGGGTATCGCATAAATTCCTCCTTCGAGAAATCCCCTCCAGGCAATATCGGCACGTTTGTTTTTCTTACCGGTTGTAATAACCCTGCCGAAAATTAATACCAAACGACTCGGAGCCTGTCAAGCTTTATTATCATATGTGTTCTTAAAACAGTAAAAATTAGCCATATTAGCAGCAAACTATATCGAAGCTGGTATTAAGTTTCGACCGCGGCTAACCGGCTACTGAATAACGTTTCCGCACTTTGCCATTCCGATCCCGGGCGAAGAAGGTGTGAAAAAATTAACATCCTCTCGCAAAGGCGCCAAGAAACGCAAAGTGAAACTCCTCTAGTCTCTTTTACGTACCTTTGCGGCTTTGCGGCTTTGCGCCTTGGCGTGAGGCTTTTTGCTCGTCTTCTAATTTTTTCGTACCTTCGAAGCGATGGGGAGGAATCCCAATAACAGTGATGAGTGAAAAGTGACGAGTGACGAGTGACGAGTGACGAGTGACGAGTGACGAGTGACGAGTGACGAGTGACGAGGAGAGGCAACCGTAGCGCCGAAAGTGGTTCCCTGCCCGTCACTCATCACTTGCCCCATGTCACTGCATTTCCGATTCCTCCCTCGCAAGCATCGAGCCAAGGG
>JASHTR010000115.1 GCA_030040455.1 Terriglobia bacterium
AGGATGCCAGCAATCAACTCTTTTAATATGCCTGATTGCGCTCAACTTCTCATTGCATCTCGACGCCTGCACGCGCACCTGAAGCGTGCCTTTCTCAAGAACGGCCGGCTCGAAGGGCCGGATGCCGGAGTGCGCTTCAACTTGCGAGTCTGGCGCTTTCTCAAGAGCAGCCTCAGCTTTATTCCCTGGTGCGATCGGTATATTTTCATGCAGACGCAAGGCTACTGGATTCTTTCGAACTGGATGCTCTATGAAGCCACTGGCGAGGAACCTTATCGGGCGCTGGCGCTCGAAGCCACGGAGGCCGTGCTGAAGCTTCAAACACCGGAAGGCTATTGGTATTATCCTCTCCCGGAGCGCCGCCATCTGGTGGCAACTGTGGAAGGAAACTGGGGCGCCCTGGGGCTGCTGGCAACGTATGTACGAACCGGCAAGACGAAATTTCTGGAGGGGGCGATCCGCTGGTGGGATTTCCTCATCCATCATATCGGTTTTCAGTCTCACCGCAGCGGCAAGGCGATCAATTACTTTGATCGCCCGCGAGGGAAAGTTCCAAATAACTCGGTGGAAGCAACGTGGTTCTTGCTGTGCCTCTGGAAGGCGACGGGCGACGAAGCATATCGGAGGGATGTGCCGGAGCTCGTCGCTTTTCTGGCCGACGTTCAACTTCCCTCAGGAGAATTACCCTACATTGTTGAGAGCCCTTTTGAGGCTGCCCGGGAGCACTATTTGTGCTTCCAGTACAATGCCTTCCAGTTTATGAAGCTTGCCTGGGCTTCGGAGCTTGATCCGGAGAGTGGAATCGAGAAATTGCTGCCCGGCTTGGCGACTTTTCTCGAGCGAGGCGTCACCCCGCCGGGCGCGAGCAAGGCGGACTGTTTCCGCGTCCGACCTGAAGTTGACTATCACACGGCGGCGCTGGCTGCGGCGCTCTTTGAGGCCTCCCGCATCGGCATTGCCGACGCCCGCGAACCGAGCGAACGCTGTTTTGCAAGGCTACTCCCACGTCAGCGCGAGGATGGCAGCTTTGCCTACTCCGAAGGGGACTACGGCATCCTCACAGACGGACGATCCTACCCCAGGCCGCAAGTGATGACGTTGTTCCATCTCCTTCTCTCTTGCACGGGAGGCGGTGTTCTTGACATGGGCATCGTTCGGAACTAACTTTTGATGTTGGAGAGGGATAGCGCGGAGTGGTTTTTTAACTCGGCGGCTTTTAACCATCCCAAGTGCGAAGCGGCGGAGTTTCTGTGAGGCGAAACGCTGCGTTGCCCGGAGCGCGTGAAAAAGTAAGGTTAACAAGCGATCCGCCTTGCGCAATTAGGGAGGAAGCGGGTATGAGGCTCAAAGTGATTCCTTCCACTCTTCTTGGAGTGGCTCTTCTTATTGCTCCAGCAGCCTGGGCGCAGTATACAAACGGAAGTGACACCCCGTCTTCTCCGGCCGGGCCGACGCTTCCGAACAACGACCGTTTCGGCAATCCCAACGGAATTGCCAGGAACTATCAGGATTACCTTTATGGTGTCGTCGCCAAGGCGGGACCCAGCGGGCTGGTGCTCGACAAAACGAAGTTCGGGGTGCCGCAAACCATCCAGGTGAACAAGAAGACCAAGTATATTCGCAACGGCAAGCCCAGCACCCTGAATCAACTCAAGGCAGGCGACCAGGTTTACGTGGACGTGAAAAAGGACAAAAAAAAGGGGACCATGCTGGCCAAAAAGGTGATCAGCGGCATGGGCGCCACCGGGGGGCCATCTTAGCGGTCATTGAGAGAGCCCGAATGCCGTTCCATTCCGAAAAGGGGAAAGAGAGGAAGAATCTGTTTTTGGTGCTTTCAGCGGTCGGCCTTCAGCGGTCAAGAAGTAAGCCTCGAGATGAAAGCTGACGGCTGAGCGCTGGGGGCGAATAGCTCGTTTGAGATTCCTTCTTCGCTTCGAGAGGGCCTGTCTCTTCCCAGTCCCCGAAGGAGCATCGTCGTTACACAACAAAGCTTAAAACCTGCCACCTTGATTTACAACCCGGTTGCCGGAAGAAATCCCACGCGTCGCGAGCGGGAGATACACGAGGCGGCAGAGATTCTCCGGTCGGCGGGAATTGATCCGAAGCTGGCTCGGACCACCGGCCCGGGATCAGCTACGGAGCTTGCGCGTTCCGGCATTGCGGCCGGCCATGAGCTCATCATCGCATGCGGTGGTGACGGAACGGTTAACGAAGTTATTAACGGGATGGCGCTTGCGAAGGCAGCTTTGGGCATATTGCCCGGCGGCACCGCGAACATCACCGCCAACGAGCTAAGCCTCCCTCACGGCCCAGCTCGCGCCGCCCGTGTGCTTCCAACATGGCTTCCGCGCCGGATTGCGCTGGGCCTCGCCAGGGACTTCTCTTCTGCATCGGGTGCGCCCTGGGAAGACGCACGCCGCTATTTTTTGAGTGTCGCCGGGGTAGGCTTTGACGCCTACGTCATCCGCAAGCTTACCTTTGATTTCAAGATGGCGCTGGGCGTTGCGGCCTACATCCTGGAGGGGCTGCGCCAGGCCATGCGTTATTCCTTTCCTCCCCTTATTTGCAGTATGGAGGGGCGGCAGTTCAGGGCAACGTTTGCCCTGATTCAGCGCACCAGCCTCTACGCCGGATGGTTCCGAACAGCGCCCCGCCAGTCCATTACCAGCTCCCATTTCAGCCTCTCTCTTTATCCCAGCCGCCGTTTGCGCTATCTGCTGTATGCGCTATCGATTGTCGCCGAGCGCCATCTCCATGACGTCGAAAGGTTAGAAACCTGCAAACTGAAGTTAGTGCCGGAGAGGCCGGGATCGTCGGTTTACTTCGAGCTGGACGGCGAGCTAGCGGGCGCACTGCCTGCAACTTTTGAGGTGATTCCGGACGCGCTCACTCTGCTGATGCCCCCGATGTAGGCACTGAGAAGAAATAAGGAAACTGGATTACAGGCAAAAAGCCCTCACGTAAAGGCCCAGAGACGCAAAGGCTCTCAACGGAGACAAAGGGTTATCCTTGGCGTTCCTTCGCGCCCTGGCGTCTTTGCGTGAGGCTTTGCATTCCTTCCCAGCTTCTGCGCGGCTTGACGCCTATTTCTCATCTAAGCTAACGTCTAGAAGTGGGCAGCACGCCAGGGCGGGAACTCAAAGTGGCTCCGCCCCAAGCTCCGGAGTTCAAGCCCGTGATGCCGCGCGGGCAGAAGGAAATCATGCCAACGCCGCCGTCAACTGAATTTAATACCGACCTTTTCACGCTGACGAAGGACCTCGTCAACATTCCTTCTATCACGGGAGATGAAGGGGCGTGCGCTACGTTCATGCAAGGCTTTCTCGCGAAGCGAGGATGGAAAGTGGAGCGTCTTCCGGTTTCGGACGGGCGCTTCAATGTATTCGCTTCTCGCGGCCAGCCTGAAATTGTGCTGAGCACCCATTTGGACACGGTGCCGCCTTTTTCCCGGGCCCACGAGGATGAGGAATTTATTTACGGGCGCGGCTCCTGCGATGCTAAAGGGATTGCGGCGTCGCAAGTGATAGCGGCAGAGCGGCTTGCTGGAGAAGGCCTTGAGGAGGTCGGTCTGCTTTTCGTGGTCGGCGAGGAAACCCTGAGTGACGGCGCTCAGGCGGCTAACGCGCTCCCTCCGGGATCAAAATATCTTATCAATGGCGAGCCGACCGCGAACAAGCTTGCTCTCGGAACCAAAGGGGTGTTGCGTTTTGATCTTCACGTCAAAGGGAAAATGGCGCACTCGGCCTATCCTCACCTCGGCGACTCCGCCGTGGAGAAGCTGCTGGATATCCTCGCGGATGTGCGCAAGCTGCCGCTGCCGGTGGATGAGACGCTTGGCCCTTGCACGTTGAATATCGGAATGATTTCCGGCGGGTGCGCAGTGAACGTGGTTCCTGGCGAGGCTCGCGCTCGATTGCTGTTCCGCACGGTGCCGCAATCACCGGGCGCGCCGGACCTGAAGGCCCGGATGCTGGGCTTGCTCGAAGGCCGATGTGATTTCGAAGTGGTGCGGGAAACGCCTTGGATCAAGATGGAGAAGCTCGACGGTTTTGAAGCTGAGGTGGTAGCGTTTTCGACGGATATCCCTTCCCTCACGCGATGGGGGCAGCCCTTTCTGCTCGGACCCGGCACCATCCATGTGGCGCACACCGACCATGAGTGCATCCGCAAGTCCGACCTGCTGGAAGCTGTAGAGCTTTATTGCCGCTTGGCAAAGCTTCTGAACGTAAAGGATAAAAAACATCCGGCATGAAGAAGATTGAAGTGGGCATTCTGGGCGCCACGGGCATGGTGGGCCAGCGGTTTGTAAGCTTATTGGAAAGGCATCCCTGGTTCGAGCTGGCGTGGCTGGCCGCCTCGGACCGGTCCGCAGGCAAGCCTTATGTCGAAGCCTGCACCTGGCGGCTGCGCGAGCCGATACCGGAGAGCGTACGGGGCATGAGAGTGAATGAATGCCAGCCCGGCAGCGCTCCCCAGCTCGTATTTGCGTCGCTCGATTCTAAAGTGGCGGGCGAGGTGGAAAGGGAGTTCGCAGGCGCGGGCCATGTTGTGGTCTCCAACTCTTCGAGCTTTCGGATGAAAGCGGACGTCCCGCTTTTGATCCCCGAGGTGAATCCAGACCATCTCGCGCTGGTGCGCACCCAGCGGCGCGAGCGGCAATGGAAAGGCATGATCGTCACGAACCCCAATTGCACCACGATTGGCCTGGTGATGTCACTTGCGCCGCTGGAGAGAAGTTTTGGGATAGAAAAAGTGCTGATGACGAGCATGCAGGCTGTCTCCGGCGCGGGATATCCGGGCGTTCCCACGCTCGATATTATGGGCAACGTCATTCCGTATATTTCCGGCGAGGAGGAGAAGGTGGAGCAGGAAACCCAGAAGCTCCTTGGAACACTCTCTGACGGCCACGTCAGGCCGGCAGCGTTTTCCGTGAGCGCGCACTGCAACCGCGTGCCGGTGGAAGACGGCCACACCGAATCCATCTCGGTTTCACTAAGATCGAAGGCAACGCTGACGGACTTGGCGGAAGCCTGGCGCAAGTTCCGCTCGGTGCCGCAGGAGCGGCAACTGCCTTCAGCTCCGGAGCATCCCATCGTGCTGCGCGAAGAAGCGGACCGCCCGCAGGCGAGGCTCGATGTGGAAACGGAGCGTGGCATGGCTACTGTCATTGGTCGCGTGCGCGTCTGCCCGGTCTTGCAATTCAAGTACACGGCATTGAGCCATAACACGATTCGGGGCGCGGCGGGCGCGGCCCTGCTGAATGCCGAGTTGATGAAGGCCGAAGGATATCTCGATTAGGGAACAGGCGACCGATAACAGGAAAAGGCGACGAGTTTCCCTGTTCCCAATTCCCTATCATCATCACCATGCCTGACGCTTCCGATCCTCCGACGCTCAATCTGGCGCTACTTGGCCACGGCAAAATGGGAAAAGCCATTGAAGCGCTCGCTCCCGAACGGGGGTTTATCGTGGCTCGAGTGCTCGATGAATTTTCAAACCGTAACTTTCAGGGAATCACGGCGGAGAATTTCAAGGGTGTCGACGTGTGCGTCGATTTCACCGCGCCGGAGACCGTAGTGGAAAACATTCGCCGCGTAGCCGCGCTCGGCTGCAACCTGGTGGTGGGCACGACGGGATGGCACGATCGCCTGGAGGAAGTTCGGAGGACAGTTGAAGCCGCTGGCATCGGCATGGTTTACGGGGCAAATTTCTCCATTGGCGTACAACTGTTTTACCGCGCGGCGCGTTCTCTGGCCGCGATTTTCTCGAGTTATCCCGCCTACGAACCGGGTATTATCGAAGCGCATCACCGGTTCAAGAAAGATGCGCCTTCCGGAACCGCGCTGGAGTTAAAGCGGGAAGTCCAGCCGCTTCTTCCTTCTCGCGAGCTTCCAATCGCCTCCATCCGTGCAGGCTACATTCCCGGGAGCCACGAGCTCGCGTTCGATTCTGAGGCGGACACAGTAATCCTGCGGCATGCGGCGCGAAGCCGGCAGGGTTTCGCGGAAGGCGCGCTCTACGCGGCCCGCTGGGTGGCGGGGAACAAGGGGTTTTACAGCTTCGCGGAAATTTTGCAATAGGCCGCAGGGTCTCTAGCCTAAAGGAGGGTGCATGACCATCAGTGAAACACTACTGCCGGAGTTTGACCGGGAAATGAGCGGTGCCCGAAGAACACTGGAGCGGATTCCCGAAGACAAGCTGACGTGGAAGCCCCACGAAAAATCGACCTCGTTGGGCCGCCTTGCCGGACACGTGGCGGAGCTCCCGGGATTTGCAAAAATAACGATCGAGACCGATTCCCTGAACCTCTCAGCGCGGCAGCATACCCCATTGGTTCCGACTTCCCGCGCGCAGGTTCTGGAGGCGTTCGATCAAAAGGTGAGTGAGGCGCGGGCAGCCATCGCCGGGGCGAGCGATGAACATCTCATGAAACCGTGGTCTCTCGAATATCAGGGAAAGACTCTGTTCACTCTGCCGCGCGCTGCAGTGCTTCGCACCATGATGCTCAGCCACCTTATCCATCACCGCGCGCAGTTGGGCGTGTATCTGCGTCTCAATAACGTCGCCGTGCCCGCGCTGTACGGGCCGTCCGCAGATGAGTCGGGCATGTAAGCGCTTGCCGTTGGGGCATCGCCAAAAGATGGCCGCTGTTAGCAGGTCGTTTTCACCGGACAATGCGGGGAGGAGCTATGGGCTTGGAAATTCGAGGTTGCGGGACAGCGCTGGTAACTCCATTCAGCAAGGACGGGACGATTGACGTTGAGGCTTTGCGCCGGCTGGTCGAGTTCCAACTGCGGGAAGGGATTGATTTCCTCGTGCCTTGTGGTACGACGGGAGAAACGCCTACGCTTGAAAAAGAAGAGTATCTGGGCGTCATCCGTATCGTTGTTGAAGAGGCGGAAGGCAAGGTCCCTATTATTGCTGGCGTCGGAAGCAATAGTACCCGCCACGTTTGCAAGTTGGCAAAAGATGTAAGCGCCTTGGGCGTTCAGGGAATTCTTTCCGTCGCTCCCTACTACAACAAGCCCACCCAGGAAGGTCTTTTCCAGCACTTCAGAGCCATCGCCGAATCGGCGGGCCTGCCGATGATTCTCTACAACGTTCCTGGCCGGACTTCCTCCAACATTGAACCGGAAACCGTCGGAAGGCTTTCGAGAATTCCCAACATCGTCGGCATCAAAGAAGCTTCCGGAAGCATCGTTCAACAGATGGAAGTGCTGAACGCCGTTGAGCCGGGCTTCCGGGTGCTTTCTGGAGATGACGCTTTTACTTTTCCCCTCATGGCGATCGGGGGCGTCGGGGTGATTTCAGTCGCTTCCAACATCATTCCCGGTCCCATGAGCCGCCTCACCCGCTTGTTGCTCGATGGAAATTACAGCGAGGCACGCAAGCTGAATGCCAGGCTTCTACCGCTTATGCAAGCGAGCTTCATCGAAACCAATCCCATCCCCGTCAAAGCCGCCTTGGCGATGATGGGGATGGTGGAGGAAGTCTATCGGCTGCCAATGGTCCCCCTCAAGCCCGACAATCGCGCCAGGCTTGAGAAGCTTCTTGTGGCGGAAGGATTAATTAAAGCGAAGGGGGTGTGAATCGTTGTGAAAAATTCGATCATTTCATGCCAGGGCTTTGAATTGGAGGGTCAGCCGCGATTTGTACCGCGCTGCGGTGTTTTGGTGAAGAATGCCTTTATGAATGGAATGGTCGATCAAAGCGAAGGTTGGCGTAAGGAGAGCCTGTGCCGCGCCTTTATCTTTTGACTCGATCGCCAGACGCAGCCGCTTGATCTGGCCGCGCAGCCGGGAGCGATGCACGCGATTCTGTTCAGTCCTCGCACGTGCTTGCTTGATGCGCTTCAGCGCCGACTTATGATTTGCCACAAACCCTCCTCGCAAATAGATTACTCAAAAGCGCTATCCTCCGCGCCCCACCCTTCACCGGCTGCCCGCACCGGCCACTGAACGCTGTTTAGCTTTCTACAAAGATACCAAGGCGCTCCAGCAACCGTCAATCGTGTTCCCTATCGTATCTTATTCGCTCGCCGGCGCCAGCGGAGGAATCAGCTTGAGCGCAGGCCGCGTTTGGTATTCTCGAAGATAGCGGCTGTAGGCGGTTCCAATAGGAGAAAAATCCACAGGTCGGGGCGGGTAATTCGCCATTCCACGAAAAGGCAGCGGCTCGACGCTCGTGGCAAAAGCCGTATTCGGCTCGCCGTCTTTGGCATAGCCGTCGATATAGAGGAAAAAGTCGCGCCTCCAGCCGGGCCGTAACGAAGGCAGTTCCCGTGCGGTGAACTTTACGGTTATTTCATCTCCGGGAGACATGGCGACGAGCTGATCGTCCGCTCGCGCCAGTAGATCGCGCACCGGCCCGTAGCGCGTGTAGGGGCCGCGCGCGGGATTCCAAGGCACTTGGCTCATCAAACGGACGTAATCAAAATAGTCCGGCCTCAGATGTTGAGGGTTGCTTGTTGCCTCAGAGAAGCCGCGATAATGCAGGTTGGCTGAAACCAGCGGCAGGCTGAAGGAAGGCGTGGCGGGGGCCTCATCGGTGGTAAAGAAAATCTGGTCCCAATAGACGCAGAGGTTAGTGACCAGGCGAACGTGATGGTCTGAAGTGAGAAATTTGCCGGTGAGGCTCACACGCATCGTGCGGTTGGTTCCGCTCGGCAGGCCGATGTCGGGAATTACCGTCACCCACTGGCCGGTCTTATTCCGCACCTGGAGGTAGGGATCCATCATTTTCAGACGAGGGTTCGTTTCGAGCGCACGCGAGGCGTTTGAGTCCGTCCAAAAGACCCAGCCCCGCAGCCAAAGCGCCACTTGCGAGGACTGGGGGAAGCGGCCAAGATCGAGCGTTAAGGAATGGGTTTCCGCGAGGCCCAATATGCGGTTCCGACGGAAGTGCGTAGGATAGCGCCCGTCGGCGTAGCGGATGAGCGGCAAAATGTCTTCGCCGCGATCGTTCACCGCCGAAACCGGGAAGCGTTTGTCCCGCACGAAATACAAGGCGGGCGAGACCGGCGTGGGGCTGTAAATCTCGTTCGAATACACGCTTTCTGTCGCAGGGTGATCGACCGCGAGGAGGCGCAACCGATCGAAGTAATCCACCTCGCG
>JASHTR010000116.1 GCA_030040455.1 Terriglobia bacterium
CTTTCTCTATTGAGGAGCGCAAAATATAGTGACCGCCTCGTGTAGCGGCGGCATCCTGCCGGCTTTAAAAAATGCCACCGGGACGGCGGCGCCACACGCGCAGCGTGTCACAATATTATGCGATCCTCAATAGGCTCAATGTTTCTTCGCCACCCGACGCAGCAGTTTGATTGAGGTTGGCCTCCGGTTGCTGGCCCGCCTTTTCAACCGTGCCCGCACGAGGTTTTCGGCCACACCCCTGGCGATTGGCAAGCTTTCACAGGTGCGTGGTCATGTGCCCTTAGGAACAACTCAAGCGCTGCACCTTGACCTTCGATCGTGTGACGATCCCCGCTATCCCTCTCAAATTTGCCACGCCGCGGCCAGTTCATTCACGCGTTCTCAGTCCCGGTTGCGCACGTAGCGGCGAGTTCACCCCGCCACGCGAAATGGTGGCATAAAGCCGTCTCAACGCGACCGAAACCGAGGCATTACAAAATCAGCAAAGGAACAATTGTCACAGGCCCATCGACGGGCGTATGATTCTCAGTTGCGAACCTCACCTGTGGAGGCTTCTGATACCATCATCGAATCCGTCCTCCTATCCCGCCAAGCGTCTGCGGACGATTCACATTTTCCTTCAGGAGCAAAGTGATGACTGATTTCTCGTTACGGCGTTGTGCCCTGGTTGCTTTGGTTGCTGCAATTCTGCCGCTTGTTGGCGCATCCGTCGCGCGGGGGCAGGCCAATGTCACGATTACGCTTCACGTCGATGCTACCCGGGCGCCGATGAAGATTATCCACACCGAGATGGTGATGCCCGTAAAGCCGGGCCCGCTCACGCTGTACTATCCCAAGTGGATCCCGGGCGAGCACGCGCCGGATGGCCCTATTCTAAACCTCACGGGACTGAAGTTCACGGCCAACGGCCAGACCATTCCGTGGCGGCGCGATCTGTTGGATATGTTCACGTTCCATTTGACGGTTCCCGAGGGCGTTTCCAGTCTCAATGCAAGCCTGGACTACATCGAGCCGGACCAAACCTCCGGTTTCAGCGCGGGGGCTTCGGCAACGGACAAGCTGGTAGTAATCAGTTGGAACCAGAACTTGCTCTATCCGGCGGGCGCGCGCGCCCAGCAAATTATCTACGCGCCCACGCTGAAATTGCCGGAAGGCTGGAAGTTCGGCACGGCGCTGCCCCTGGCGGATCAATCCGGGGACATCATTGAATTCAAGCCCGTCTCTCTGAATCGCCTGGTGGATTCACCCGTCATTGCAGGGGAATATCTCCACGTCGTGAATGTCACGCCGCCCGGCGAGCCGATCCATCATGAGATGGACGTCGCCGCAGACAGCGAAGCGGCGCTCAATATGAGCCCGGAGCTGGTTCAAGACTACACAAACCTGGTGGCCGAGACGGGTGCGCTTTTTGGGACCCGGCACTACCGCGACTATCACTTTCTGCTCACCCTCAGCGATCACGTAGCGCACTTTGGCCTGGAACATCACGAGTCCGATGACAGCCGCGTGCCGGAAAGGTCCCTCGTCGAATCCGAATCTCGAGAGCTGATGGCTGAACTTCTGCCACACGAGTTCGTCCATTCCTGGAACGGGAAATTTCGCCGCCCCGAAGACCTCAGTCCTCCTTATTACGAAGATCCGCAGAAGACCGATCTGCTTTGGATCTACGAGGGCCTTACCGACTATCTGGGCGATCTCCTCGCCGCGCGCACCGGCCTATGGACGCCGGAACAATACCGCGAGTACCTGGCCATGATCAGCGCTATGCTCGGTCCCGGCCGCCCTGGCCGCGCCTGGCGCCCGCTGCAGGATACCGCCGACGCCGCCCAGATTCTCTATTTCGCTCCCGACCAGTGGACCAATTGGCGGCGGACCACGGATTACTATGAGGAAGGCGACTTAATCTGGCTTGAAGTCAACACCACGATCCGCAGCCTGACTGACGGCAGAAAGTCTCTCAGGGACTTTTGCCACCTCTTCTACGGCGGCCCGAACCTCGGGCCTCAACTGAAAACCTACACCTTCGATGACCTGGTGAGTGCCCTCAACCAGGTCGCGCCCTACGATTGGGCGCAGTTCTTCCACGCTCGTCTTGAATCCACCTCCCCGGAGCCACCGCTGGGCGGCATTGAAGCGGCAGGATGGAAGCTCGCATATAACGACCAGGAGCCGGAACTAATGCGCGCCGACGAAGACGTACACCACGCCGTAAACGTCGCCTATTCGATCGGGCTTCTCCTCCACACCGACGGCACCATTGAGGACTGCGTCGTGGGATCGCCTGCCTATAAAGCCGGCATCTCGGCGGGAATGCAGCTCGTGGCGGTCAACAACCACGCCTTTACTCCCTCTGCTCTCCATGATGCCCTTCGCGCCGGAGAGACCGGCTCCCAACCGTTGCGGCTGCTGGTGGAGAACGACGACTATTACCAAACCTATAGCCTCGACTATCATGGTGGCGAGCGCTACCCACACTTAGTGCCCGAAGAAGGCAAGCCGGATTTGCTGGATGCTATCTCAAAGCCGTTAACGGGCGAGTAGGAGGCTTTCCTCCCGGCCCGGGAGGGATAAGATAGATAAGGGTTGATTTTACCTTCTCAGCGCGCCGTCCCGGCCCCTCCTCATCGTCGAGGGGAATTTTCATAGCGGTCAATGCGCAGGAGGACGGTAAGTGTAGTACCCCGGCCCCACGCGCATGTTGTGGATCAGTTGAGCGGGAACCAGGGCTGCTATCAGCAGGCCGCCCACGGCCTGCGCCAAGGCCAGGGGCCAGATGTTCGGATGCCGGGCGAACACCTCCGCCAGAATGATGCCTCCCACGGTCGTGACGATCATCAACACGTGATTGGGAATGTGCGTGCCTCCGAACATGATTCCTACCAGCACCGGCGCCAGGTGCGGGGTCCGCACCACTCGCATCAACCGCCGGTGAAAGTATGATTGCGACAGATACTGCTGGAAGCAGCACCACACCGCGTAGCCCGCAAAACGCCCCAGCGTCGCCTCGCCGGGCCAGAAAAGCCGCAGCCGATGAGTGGCGAGCGCGTAGACGATTGCCGCGCCGTAAATCGCGGCGGCCAGGGGAAGAATGATCGTGGCGTTGCCGCGTATTTCATGCAATGTAAGCCCCATCGCTCGCGGCGTGTCGTGGTGAAAAACGTGAGTGAAAATAATGAAGGCGAGAAGCGGAATCCACAAGGAGGGATGCTCGCTCTGCCAGCGCCAGATGTAGAGTAGAATGCAGGCATAAACCAGAAGAAGCTCTAGCGCCGTTGCCGCCCGCGCCCGGCCCCTGCTGCCCGGAGCGGGAATCTTGGAAGAAGGAGGCTGCGTGTCCGGCGGATCCACACTCCACATTGTAAGAGAGATCGAGCCGTTCGGGTGGAATACTACCGGGATTAACCTGCCGAAAACCAGGCCGTGCAGCCTATTGAGGTCCGCAAAACTAATGTCTCAAGGTATGCTTCCGGGCGAAGCGAGGAATCGGCTTTTCCTCGCGCTTCGCACGTCGTTTCTTTTGAAGTCGTCAATAAGTGGAGTGGTGGGTGTCCTCCTATGCTTGCTGGCGGCCGGTTTGCTGGCTGGCCAGCCAGCCCCGCGCCATCACGTGCTGGTCATTTCAATAGACGGCATGGGCACGCGCTTCTACGTCTCGCCTCCGCCGGGCATCAGGATTCCCAACCTGCTCCGCCTGAAACGCCAGGGAAGCTACGCCGAGGCGGTGGAAGGAGTTTATCCCTCTGTTACATACCCTTCTCACACAACCATCGTAACCGGGAGGCTTCCCGCCCAGCACGGCATCTATACAAACCTTTCCTCGCGGGTGGCAGGCAAGAACCCTAATGACTGGTTCTGGTTTTCCAACTCCATTCGTTGCGCCACGTTGTGGGACGAAGCGCGGCGCCACGGTCTTTCCACCGCCACTATGGGCTGGCCCGTTACCGCCGGCGCCAACGTGGATTGGGATGTGCCTGAGATTTGGAATCCTGCCGAGGGCATGGTGCCGGATCCGCTCTATATAGCAAAGTTCATGAATCCGCAGTTTGCCCTGGAGCTTCTTTCGGCGCTTGGCCCGCCCTCTCCCAACGCGGATAACGATGCCTTGAGGACCCTTGCCACCGTCTACGTGCTCGAAAAGCACAAACCCGATCTCACGCTGGTCCACCTGGTTGACCTGGACGAGACGGAACACCACTACGGCCCGGAAAGTCCTGAGGCCGCGGCGACCCTCGGCCGTATTGACGGCGACATCGGTGAAATCCTCGGCGCGATCCGGGAAGCCGGGCTCGTCG
>JASHTR010000117.1 GCA_030040455.1 Terriglobia bacterium
TTGCCTCTTGCGGATATGGATGCACTTAAATCGAAAAGGCTCTAGCCAAGGTCAATTAATTCATAGTCGGCCAACGTCGGGACGACAAAGCCGGTGTATCCACCGGAATACGACACTGCCAGGTCCGCGCCGGACATGACGACGTGGGCAGAATGGAAACTGCCTTTCACTTCCACCTCGATATTGCTCATCCCAACGGCCTTGAAGTAGGCAGTGTCCGAATGGCCTGAGATGTTGACCAAATGGATCAGGTGATGGTCGCCTTGTTTCATCAGCGTGATATCCACGAGCGGGTGAGCATTTGTCCTGAGCTGACGGCCTTGCGGCAGCAGATAATCGATCAAATCGTGAATGAGAAGCGCGTGTGCCACAGAACCGTGCCGGTAATAAAGCGTCCCGAGATCCCAGGGCAGCCAGGCTATCTTGCCTTCGCCATAGTCCGTGACGATGAGCCCCGGGTCCTCGGTGTCTTTCCAATCGATGTCAACCAGTTCGGGAGGGCCGAACATCGCTGGCGGAATGAACGTTATCGAGCCCTTGGCATCCACCTGGAGATAGTCCCCGTACATGAAGACGATATCGATATCCTTCATGGATGGGAACATGGCTTTGTCGCGGATGCGGAAATAGGCCCCGACGGGATCCTTCCAGAGCTTTACAACCTTGCCCATGTTCATGGGCGGCTCGGTTGGCCCAGCCACCAGCAGGTGGCCACCATTGCTCACCCACTCATTCAATTCGTTGGGGACCGTGCCGGTGGCGACAACAAGGTCGACCTCGCGCTTGCCAAGCCAGTCGAGATTGTCCACCACGCCAAAAGGGACATGTTCTTCGGATAGCAGGCGAAAAAAGCCACGATACGCATCTTCATCTCCAGGGAAACCTCGCTGCCCAGCGCCAAGCAGCAGGACACGAGCGACAGGGTATTGCCCGACGTAATATTTCTGGTGCTCCTTCACTTGACGGAAAATGGGGCGCGCAATTTCCAGGGCCGTGCGATCTCCCTGCTCGGCGAGCGTGCCATGCACGGTGAATGTGGGTACCCCTCCGTTGGCGACGTTCTGCCACAGACGGGTGGCGATTTCGGCTGGCGGGACCATAGCAAAGCGCCAGGGAAAATCGATAAAGCACATGCACGAGTTAATCACCGCTCTCTGTGGGTAAGTGTTGCGGCCGCGGTTGGCATTGTCGCTGGCAGAATAAGGCCACAGCGGGAGGGGGCGATTGACAGCGGTGTTCGATTCCGAGTACACCATGTCGCCAACCCCGGTGCCGACCAACGCAGCCTCGGGACGCCTGGCCTTGATAAGGCTTCGAACGGTTCTTGAGACAACAACCGTGGCATTACGCATGAAGGCTTCGTAATCGACGTCGGGGACTTCCGGTATCCCACGGTGGAACTGCTGCCAGAAGAGCCTCTCGCAGTTCTGGCAGTGGCAAAGGCCCAGCGGATTGCCGCTGTAATCTCTGGCGGAGTTGCCGAACATGTTGAAGAACAGTCCATCCACTTCATAGCGATCCAGCGCCTCATTCAGGATCTCAACGGCCTCCTCTTGATACCAGCCGCCGTTCACACAAGTTGCGTACAGGCCGTTGTAGATAGCCGGTTCACCGTTGAGCTTGAGGAAGAACCAGTCGTGGTGGGCGATATAAGCATCTTTGTGGGCCTTGCTGAAATCGAAGCGTCCGATAACGCGAATGCTGCGAGCGTGCGCAAGCCGCAGGACTTCACCGAACGTGTCTTGACCTTTTGGCATGTACGGGCTCACACGATGAAACGGGACCTGACTGGGGTAAAAGGCAAAGATTCCGCCCATATCAATCAGCAGAGTGTTGCAGTCAAACCCGGCAATTGCATCAATGAGTTTCTCGGGATCGAGCGCGGCGTCAGTCACACGAAGATTGGTCTGGATCCAGCGAATCGGCTGCTTCATCCACCAACCCTGTCGCTCTCCAAAGCTGGCTGAGCTAGAGGTGGCGAGCACACCCCCTCGATAAAAAGAAGCCGTTAACACTCCTGCCGTAGCACTGCCCAAGAAATCGCGACGCGATACGCCACTGCGGTTTTGTTTTTCCATCTTCGACCTCCCTCTGGACTGATAGGATCCTTTATACTGTGCGAAGCAAACGAAGAACCGGTCGTCTTCCGGTGGAAGGACAAGCCGGAAACGCTCTCGGCGGTCTAGATGTATTGATATATTATTCGGAATCAAGCTGCCAGGTAGCTTATGTCTTCGAGGGAAGACGGTGAGTCTCACGGCACCATCCATTTCAGCCAGTAAGCCTGGGCGAAAGCGAGCAAGCTGATTGCCACAGCGAACAGGATGCTGTGCCAGAAGGTAGAACGGAGCACGCTCCCTTCCTGCCCCACCATGTCGAGCGTGGTTACTCCGACGGCGATATTCTGAGGAGAAATCATCTTTCCCGTCACCGCACCGGAGGAGTTTGTGGCCGCGAGCAGAACCGGGTTGACCCCGATTTGGTGCGCAGCAGCAACCTGCAAATTCCCAAAGAGGATATTGCTCGCCGTGTCGCTTCCGCTCATAAAGCAGGCAACCCAGCCTAGAAAGCCGCTGAAGAGCGGAAATGCCCCCCCCAACGCCGCCAGGGCGGCGCCCAAGGTATAGGCCATGCCAGAGTAATTGTAGAGATAAGCCAGCGCCACAATCAGCATCACAGTCAGGCCAGGCAGGAGGAGCTGCCTTAGAGTCTTGAGTCCGGACTTGAGAACGAGGCGCGGGGATGCGCGGAGGGCGACGGCGGTAATGAGCGTAGCCACCAACGCAGCGGTTCCTGCCGCAAGCGGTTCGAAGTTGTAAATGGCCGCATACGGCTTATGATACAGAGTGATAAAAACCGCGTTGTGCAGCCAGGGCACAGAAATCGCCAAATGGCCTGCCTGAAATAGCTTCAAGTAGGACCAGACAATCATTACCGCCGCCAGTAAGACCCAGGGGGTCCAGGCGGCCACGCCCTCGCGCCAGGTTGGGCGTGATGTTGCTCCTGGGTCTGAAGGCATGATGCTCTTCCCCCGGACTTCGTCTGCCGGCCTCCAAAAACGCAGTAGGACTACCA
>JASHTR010000118.1 GCA_030040455.1 Terriglobia bacterium
ACCACCGAACGCCTAAGTCTTGCATCCACGCGTAATGTTTCCAAAGCGCTTCAAAGTCCGATGGCTTTTCGTAATCAAACGGTCGGCTGGAAGAGAGGATGGGATTCATGCTAAAGCAGAACTCAATTCCGTGCTGCCGACACTCCCTCACGACGCGCTCAAAAGCGGTTCTCTTTGATTCCGGCAATGGCTCGTACCAGCGATTCGATGGTTGCTTGGGAATTCGCGCCCATGCCCCATGAACTTCCAAATCCCACAGCGAGGTGTAACAGTTCATCAGGAAGTTCATCCTGTAATTCGCCATGACGGGGATCGTCTCCAAATACTGTGTTGGCGTCCACGCCCACCCCTTGATGCCGCGCAACTTAAACCCAGGCGCTGCGCCGTATTTGGAAACCCCTTCCGGCATGGGCAAAATCTGCTCGGGAAGGGTCACGTGATATGGTTGTCGCGGCGACATTGCCGCCGTGCCGGCCGTCGGGACGCGAGATGCTAGAACAGGCTTCCCAAGCGCCAGCCCCGCTGATGCCGTCACCGCTTGCAATAGTTCTCGACGCGTTAGGCGAAACATAATTCCTCTCAGTATGCTGTATTTTGGGGCGCATCGCTCAGCCGGCCCAGCATTTTGTATACATTCACCAGCGCTTCGTTCACCATCCGCTCGCCCGCGCCAACCTCAATCCAGGTGGTGGCGCCGAAAGCCCCATAGCCTCCTTCCGCAGCAGCGCGAATGGTGGGGAAGTAACCAAAGTAACCGTTCGCGTAGCCGAGGAAAAGACAATCCTTCAATGGGCAACGGTCCCGCCAGTTGATCTGGAACTCCACAAAAGCTTCGCCCGGCACGGCCAGAAATGCAATCCGTTTGCCGACCAGAATGGTGGTAAGCGGCAGCACCCACTCCTGCCGGATGCGCGGGGCAAACCGCTCGAAGAATTCCGGGCCAAAGTTGAGCAGCGCTTCCCGGAATGCCTCGGGCTGCCAGCGCAAGCCGAATTGGACATGACTCTCCACAAAATCGAGACTGCACGGCTCCAAAGCCTCCGTGCGAATCGCATGGGCAACGCGCGCAGCTTCCCGGCCCAGTTCCGCTCCCGTCCAGTCCCGCACCCTCACGGCATCCTCCGCAAGCGGAGTTACCGCATGATAGGGATTGATGTCGCCTGCGGCGCCCTGAAGGAAGAAACACACTGGCGCGCCGCCGAAGGCTTCTCGCGCGGTTCTGACGGCTACGCCGGGGAAATCCGCGGAATATTTTATATTGTCAGGGCCGAAGACCACCGGGTGGCAGGCGTAATTCATGAGGATGGCGAGAGGCGAACCGCCCTCAGAGTCTATACGCAGGACAGTGACGGTGGGATCAACCGGCGACGTTGGAATGCGTGTAATGTTTCGATTAAACCAGGTGATCTTTCCATCCTCCTCCACGCGACGTCGGTTGTAGCCAATATATACGTGGCCGTATCCGATGCCGATTCGGGCTTCCTGCCTATTGTGATGCGCTTCGTCAATCGCGTTCGCGATCTTTTGAAGCGTTGCCATCTCCCACTCCGGGACGTTCTCCGGCGAATATTCATCCTGGATCACAGGCCCCGAGTGTGTATGAGAAGCGACCGTGATAACGCACGAAATGCCGCTCCGACCTCTCACGACGCGACGCAAACGCTCAAGGGATGAGGGTCCGAAACACCTTCCCAGGTCGAGAGCGACTAGCGCGAGCCGCTTCTCTCCCGCGCTCAGGACGAGCACCCGCGCGTAAAGCCGATCCAGAGCGCCTTGCGATGGCTCCGTCCGCGCGGCGTAGCCCCATAGATGCAGACCCGGAGAAGGCGTAATATCTATTTCAGCAACGCCAGCTTTCATACCCATATCATCCGTCATCAGCAATTCGTTCGCTACGAGCGTAAGGTCACATGCCGGGATTCTTCCGCTTCACTTCGCGTCAGAACGACAGCATCCGAAAGTTTCGCAGAACCTTGGATTAACGGCTGAGCGCTGGCTACTGAAAGCTAATACTGAGCTACGACCTCAACTCTCTCACCCAGCATAGAGCCGGGCAGTTCAACTGCCTCATCCTGAAACGAGTTCCACAGCTTGCCGTTCACCGTAACCCCTTTCAGTTGCCTGCCGGCAGCGGGAGCCCGCAGCCACAACTTCACATGGGCCGGATAACGCCCGGTCCCGGCAGCCAGTGGATCGAGGACGGCCCGAATCTGGTTGCCCTCCGGACTGCCTGCAATCGTACAACTGAGCAACCCGTACTTTGTGGGCGCACGACTCACCGTAATGCCTTTGCCCACCAGTAGCCACGCGCGGGGCGTGCCCGATGCCAGCAGGAGGTCGTTACCCTCATGGCGAACAAACATTAATCGCAACAGCCGAAGCTGTTGCGTATCCGAATAGGTGTGCGGCAGCGTCATTTCGTTAATGCCGTAAGGCAGGTGCGTAACCTCAACCGAAGAATAAGTGCCCCGCGACATTCCATAAGCCAGCATCGAGTAAAACGTAAGGAGAAGCCTGTTTGCGTTTCCATTTCGAAGCTGCGTTAATGCATAGCCGTAGGTATAGGCGTGGTCTACGCCATCTGCAAACCGGTCGAGGCCCAGGAGCAAGCCACCCCTTGCGTCCATATAGCGAGTAATCCAATCGGTGCGTTTGTCGTGGGGGCCAAAGATCCGTGTTTCCAATATCAACGGCGCTACCAAACCGTAATAGTTGCCCCCGCCCTGCTTGAGCAACCGCTGTGTCAGCGGCTCAACCGGCAACGCCTCAATTCCCTCCACGTTCGTCACGGTGCGTTGCATGGAATCCAGGATGTCGTTCCGATAGTCATTAGCTTCGTTAAGCCATCTCTGGCCTTCCGCCGCCATTCCAGCCTCTCGAAAAGCGAGGGCTGCTTCGTGCATTCCCAGCCAGTTGTACGAGTCCGAATAATAGGAACAGACCGGTTTTGGGTAATCCACATAGGAGGACATGGCAGGGAGCAGCCCGTAAGTAACTGACTTCACGCGGTTGTGAAGCGCTTTTGTGGTTTTGCGAGTCCGGCTGATCCACTCGCACGACTGGATCATGCGAGGAGCAACGGTCTTGAACCAGGCAAGATCGTGACTGAATTCATATTGCTGCGCCAAAGCAAATAGCAACGCGCCATTGTCCGGCAGTCCATACACCGTGATATAGGACCCGTCCGGCCGCTGGTGCTTGAGCATGTCGTCAAGATATTTTTCAGCCTCTTTCCAGTAGCCGTAGCGCGAAAGCGCGTCACAATACAAAGAGGCGCTGTATCCGTACACTTGTTCGTAAAAACCGCTTCCATCGTGAATCTCGTAATTTCCATTCATCTTGTGGACGTTCAGAAAGTGGTACATAAGCCAAGCCCGGTAGGCGTCATTTACCCGGGCTTCGGGCGTGGTTATCTGCATGTGCTGGTTCAGCAATCCCTTCCAGAACGATTCTGTTTCGTTCAGCGCGCGGTCGAATTCCTGCGCGTCAACGGGCGAAACCAGGCGCTGCGGGTTCACATAGTAAGGTATCTTGAAGTAAAAATCGTGCCGGGCGCCTGCCGGGATTTGCGCTGAGTATGACGGGACCGGTCCTCCCAAAGCGGGAGCAGAATAGACCGTGATGTGAGTCTCGAGCGCCACCGTGCGCGGGTTCGATACCCGGAACCTTACATAGGCCCACAGAGGCTCATCCGGACTCAAGTTCCGAGAGTAGCCAAGCACCGTCTCTTCATACAAGAGCCGGTTGAAAGGCCATCGGGTTTCGACCACCGGCAAATACCCTCCAAGCAAGCATCGCGTGACAGGCCCTCCGACGCCATAGGGCGAAGGCGGATCGCCCAGCCGAAACGAAACCAGCTCTCGTCCATGTTCCCCTTTGCGAGCTCTCCCCAGCTCCAAAGAGCCGTCCCACTCCACGCCGATTGCTTCCGGATGTTCCTTCACGCCGACAATCGCTCGCGGGCGTTTCATTGCGGGGAAGTAGCGGGCGACACGGCCAAATGACGGCTCTCCTTCAGCCAGCACCTCCTGTCCAAGCACGTCCGTATTAGCCTCTAAAGCCCGCTCGGCATTCGGGCCGAATTTCCAAGGCATCAGGTTGGTTTGACAAAAAATAGCCGAAGCGCTGAATAGGAGGACGATCGAGCTCAGCGCGAGGATCAGAATGAGAATTCTTTTGGTCATGGCACGCTTGTCCTGGATCTGAGGTGTTAAAAAATCTGGCTGACAAACAAAAAGCCTCGAGCAAAGGCGAAGAGACGCAAAGACCCCCAAAGCAAACCAAGGGGTTGTTCTTGGGGTTTTTTGGCGCCTTGGCGAGAGGTTTTTGATCTTTTCCCAGCTTCGTACTGGCTATTTTTCGATGTCAATTGAAAAACGCGCGGTTCCCGCCCGAGGCGGCAGCAAGACGACGTCGTCTCCGTCGCGCTTCGTCAGCTTAAGGGCGGCGCCGCTTCGAAGGGCAGCCTCGGTTGCGCGGTATCCTCCAGGAAGACGCAGGAACAGAAGCACATCCTTGTGATGGATCCCCGGTGATAACGTGACTTCACCGGCGAGTTTGCCCTGCTTTAACGCAGAATGGATTTCCAGGCTTACCGGCCCAAACCGCGATGGCATCCTCGTGAGCCGGATCGATTTTCCATCCTCAAGCCATTCTTTCGGAATGCAACTCAGCAGCCAGAGTTCGTCATAGATTCCGTCTTGATCCCGGTCGGATTCGTGAATGAGCATATGCCGCAAGCTTTGCAGCAGGAGCCCATTGGCCGGCGGCTCGGGCGGCAGGTAGGAGCCTCGATACCATTCGGTCTCGGAAGGCACGGCGCCCTCGCACTCGCCGCTCAGATAGGTCCCCCGGGTGTATCCGTGAGCCAGGGCGCAATAGAAGGTATAGACCACCCGCTTCGCCTCATGACGATCGATCTGGCCAAGCTGCCGTCCCCAGGAATATTCCAGATGAATTCCATTCTGTGCATACGTTGTGGAGTGTTGGTTGAAGCGCTGCAGCCCCGCCATCACACCCTGGTGATGCCACATGTATTCGAGCACGTCGGTATACGGCGCGGCTTTAGGATTGAAAATCTCCGATTCAAAGAAATAAGGCATGACGAGGTTGTAATAACTTGATGCCCTGCTTTCGACCAGCGACCGATAGGGCTTCTCCATGCCGAGTGCAAAGGGAACGAAGGGCGGAGTGGTGGAGTGATCGATGTTGTCAAGGACAGCTTTTCGGACCTCGTTTCCAAAGACTTTGGCCACGGTCAGGTATTTGCTTCCCAGGCTCTTGTCGCCGATGGCGTCGAGCGTCATGCCGAGATCCTGGATTGCGCGCCAGCCGTTCGCATTGGTGTTCAGGTTCACGACCCGCTCAGCAGGTAAATCGTTTGCGTAACCGTCGAGAACCAAGCCCGTATCTTTTTGCCGATGCGCAAGAAAGTAATCGGCAACTTCCGTCAGCCGCTTCTCATTCTTGCGGATGAATGCGGCATCACCCGACAAGGCGTAATAGTCGGCCGCCAATTCAAGCTGGTTGGCACAGACGTGCAAGCCGATTCCAGTATCGGTTAACGGATAGTCGAGGATCGGCTGGATGAACCGGCGCGCATTGCTGAAATAGCCGTAGTCGATGAAAGGCGCCATGTCTTGCAGGATCTCGGCATACGAGTTCCCTTCGTAGGAAGAGAACATCCCGTACGGCAGCTCGTCGCCGATGCTCGCCTGCCAGTCGCCGATCAGAAGGCTGCGGTAGGCGTCCATTACTACTTTTTCGGGTACCTCGACTTCGCCGCCCTCGCTCAATTCCTTCTTCCAGGCCGCGCTGTCCTCGGCCACCGCTTTCGCAAACGTGCTCGCGCCAGCTTCCGCCTGTGTCCCGGCGAGCTGCACGGAATGAGGGAAGATCACATAGGCGCTTTGACCTTCCTTTAGCCGGTATTCCACAAGCCCGCTCTGAGCGTTATAGCGAGCTCCCGGCGAAAACCAGGCGTAAACGTTATCCTGAGCGTCGGTCCATTCATCGCTGCGGAAGCCGCCCCGCCAACCTAACAGCCCTCCGTAGGTTACCGGAGGAGCCTTCACTCTGAACGACACCTCGCCGGGACCGGATGTTGCGGTAACACGAATGTAGGCTGCTATTCCGGGTTCATCGATATAAGGAGAACGGTACGTCGCGATGAGATGCTCCGCCAGAACGCTTTCTTCGTAGCTCGTCCCGCCAACTTTGTATCCTGTCTCCAAAATGGGAAGGTATCCGTCCAGGTAGTGGGGTTGCTCCTGGCGGTGTTCGTCGAGACCGAACAATTCATTCTTGGGGCCTGCATAAATCCACAGGTGCGTGTCTCCCAAAGCCCAATAGTTGGTGGTGATGGAGCTTCGGCGGGTGAGACCGGCATCCACGCGCGACCCTATCTCGGTCACACGGATTTTTTCCGTCGAACCCTTCGGGGACAAGATGACGCCAAAATACCGCCAAGGGGCATTGACGTATTTCAGAGGTGCAAGAAAATCCTTAACGTTGTCATAGGTAGGGTCTTCGTGCTTCTGCTGAAGCTCATTCCAAAAATAGTCGTCGTCGGACGCTCTCGCGGCCTTGAGGCGGGCGTTGTATTCCGAA
>JASHTR010000119.1 GCA_030040455.1 Terriglobia bacterium
TGTCACCGTGACTGCCGCATTTCACAATGTTTCTGCGTATCTCTTGAACGACCTGGAGAAGCCGGTAGATTGTGACGTCTTCGTCTGTGGCGAAACGGAAGAGGCACGGATGCAAGTTCGACCCTGGGTTGAATCCATCCCCGGCTGCCGATACGTGGATGGCGGGCGGTTGGCCAACGCGCGCGTTATTGAAGCGATCACGTCATTGCTGGTGCACGTGAACCACCGTTACCATGTTACCTCGGCCGGTATCCGCGTGACGGGTCTAACGGTCTGAGGTGTGCGCATGCGAAAGGGCGGGGTCGTCAGGCTTGAAATCCTGGGCTTGAGTGGTTTCCCGGAAGTGAGGCCCAAGGATGATCTCGCCAGACTCGTTGCGGAGACAGGGGAGAAAAACGGCATTGGGTTGAAAAGTGGCGACATCGTAGTTGTCGCACAGAAGGTCGTTTCCAAGGCCGAAGGTCGCTTGGTGCGGTTGCGCGATGTCAAACCCTCCGCTCTGGCTCGCGTCTGGGCCCGGAGGAAGGGAACTGATCCACGTCTAGTGGAGGTGGTCTTCCGTGAATCGAAACGCATTGTACGGATGAGCCAGCATGTCTTACTCACCGAGACCCAGCACGGCTTTGTTTGCGCCAATGCCGGAGTAGATCGGTCAAACGTCTCCGGCCGAGGATGCGTGACATGCCTACCGGAAAACCCGGATAGGTCGGCCCGCAGACTGGCCAGCGGCCTCCGCGGTTTATTGAATGCTTCGGTCGCTGTCATCATCACCGATTCATTTGGGCGCCCCTGGCGTCTGGGGCAGACCAATGTGGCTATTGGGGTCGCTGGCCTTCAGCCCCTGTTGGACCTGCGTGGTACCCGAGACACGTTCTGCCACACGTTGCACGCCACGATGCTCGCGGTCGGTGATGAATTGGCTGCAGCGGCTGGACTGGCCATGGGCAAATGTGGAGGGATGCCTGTCGTCATCATCCGTGGATACCGCTATCGTGCCGGAAACGGGGGTGCGCGAACCCTCATTCGCCTGGCAGAAGAAGACCTGTTCCGCTAGTGTGACGTTCGTGCGAGCAACGCAAGGAGGGGAGTGGAAGGTTTCCTGCTATGCTGGAAATGGAGATGGCTGCATGCACGTCTGAACATGAACTGGATGCCGTCCTAGCATCGGCGGCAGAGGGCGATACGCTGACGCGTGAGCAAGCTATCGCTCTCATGGAGAATGCCAACCTTCGCTCTTTACTGAGGGCCGCCTCCTCTTTGCGCGATGCAACGAAGGGCCGCGTGATCACGTTTTCTCGTAAGGTGTTCATCCCGCTGACCACCTTGTGCCGCGACCGCTGTGGCTACTGCGTTTTCCGGAAGGACCCGGAAGACCTCGGGGGTCGATACATGGAGCCGGAAGAAGTCCTACAGGTGATGAAATCGGCTGAAGTTGCCGGCTGCAAGGAGGCTCTTTTCAGTCTCGGCGACCAGCCGGAGCGCGCCTTTCCCGAGGCGCAGGCATTCCTCCGAAAGCGAGGTTTCGACCGCACGCTGGATTATCTTGCGGCCATGACCGAGCTCACGCTCAAGCAGACTAGGCTGCTTCCCCATGCCAATCCAGGTGTGATGGCTCGGAGTGACTTGGCTATGCTGAAAGCCTCGAACGCCAGCCTTGGGCTCATGCTCGAAAACGCAAGTCCCCGCTTGCTTTTCCGAGGCGGCCCGCACTGGCGGGCACCTGACAAGGTGCCGCGTGCGCGTCTGGAGACGATCCGGGAGGCTGGAAGGCTGCGGATCCCGTTTACCACCGGGATCTTGATTGGAATTGGCGAGACGCGCGCTGAACGAGTAGACTCGTTATTGGCGATCCGCGGACTGCACGAAGCCTACGGGCACATCCAAGAAGTCATTGTTCAGAACTTCCGGGCCAAGCCCCACACTCCGATGGCTGCCCATCCGGAGCCTTCGATGGAGGAGATGTTGCGCAGTGTCGCAGTGGCTCGCTTGATTCTCGGTCGCGAAATCAACTTGCAGGCGCCTCCTAACTTGAGTGCTTCGGACTATGTGCGGCTTTTGGAGGCGGGTATCAACGACTGGGGCGGGGTTTCACCGGTCACGCGCGACTTCATTAATCCCGAGGCCGCATGGCCCGAGATCGATCAACTTCGAAAGCAGACTGCCCGGGCCGGCTTCACTCTGCGGGAGCGCCTCACCATCTATCCCGAGTATGTCCACCAGCCGGAATTTGTACATGCGAACGTTCGCGCGCCGCTCGACAACCTGGTGGACCCGAACGGTCTGGCCAGAAATGGGGTTGGTAATAATGAAAGAATTCTCTGACCTTGGCATTAGAAAGTCTTCTCTCGACGAGCTCCTTGGTGCGAGCCGTCCGGCTGTGAGGCGTGCGCTGGGAAAGGCTCTAACCGGCGGCGAGTTGGATTTTTCCGATGGTCTATTGCTCTGCGACGTCAATGGTCCCGACCTGTGCGCGCTTGTAAAGACGGCAGACGAGCTGCGGCGGAGAGCGGTGGGGGAGACCATCACGTACGTGGTCAACCGCAACATCAACTTCACTAACGTCTGCAGGGTCGGTTGCGCGTTTTGCGGTTTTGGCCTTGGGCCTCGGGCCGCCGGTGCTTATCGGTTATCCCTGGAGGAGATTGTTGCCAAGGCCGCACAGGCCCGCGAACTCGGCGCCACGGAGGTGTGTATCCAGGGTGGCCTGCCGCCCGATCTCGATGGCTTCTTCTATCGCAACATCTTGCAGGCCGTTAAAGCGGCCATTCCCGATCTGCATATCCACGCCTTCTCGCCAATGGAAATCGACTATGGCGTCGAAAGAACCGGACTGCCGCTAAGTGAATATCTGCTGATGCTAAAGGAAAGTGGGCTTGGCAGCATTCCCGGTACCGCGGCGGAGATTCTCGATGACGAAGTCCGACAGTCGCTCAGTCCAAACAAACTCAAAGTTCGCCGGTGGGTGGAAGTTATCCGAACCGCACACCGCCTCGGAATCCCTACGACTTCAACGATGATGTATGGCCACATGGAGCAGCCCGATCACTGGGTCCGGCACCTCCTGTTGCTCCGGGAGATCCAGAAGGAGACCGGTGGCATAACTGAATTTGTTCCGCTCGCGTTCATCTACGAGAAAACACGGCTCTACCGGCGTGGGTTGGCACGGCCGGGCAGCACGTTCAGGGAAGACCTGATCGTGCACGCCCTAGCGCGCGTGCTGCTGAACCGCTGGATCAGCAATATCCAAGTTTCCTGGGTGAAGATGGGCTTCGATGTCTCGCTGGCATGCCTGCAATCTGGAGCAAATGATTTCAGTGGAACGCTGATGGAAGAGAACATTTCCAAGTCGGCCGGAAGCACATTCGGCGAGAATGTAGCTCCAGAGCAGTTCCGCGCGCTGATCCGCAAGATCGGCCGAATCCCCGCGGAACGGAGCACAACCTACCGCCTGCTGCATGTCTTCGAGGACGACGAAGAATCCCTGCCCTGTGCGCTGCCTCTCGCGAATCTGCAGGGAGCGAAGCAGCCCTATTGGGGAACAGGCTACTGATGGCAATTGTCGCACTCGCTGGCGGAGTGGGCGCGTCGAAGCTCCTGCTGGGACTCTCGAAGGTACTTCCCGCAGAAGATTTGACAGTCACCGTGAATACCGGCGATGACCTGGAGCTTCACGGTCTTTCAATTTCTCCCGACCTTGACATCGTAACGTACACCCTGGCAGGCATCGCCAATCCCGCGACTGGTTGGGGAATCCGCGAAGACACATTTGCGGCTCTGGAGTGGTTGGGGAAATACGGCCGTCCGGCGTGGTTCCACCTGGGGGACCGTGATCTGGCGACGCACATCCACCGCACTGCGCTGCTGCGTTCGGGATCATCGGTCTCTGAAGCTGGGCATTCTATCAGCGCCGCGTTCGGCGTGAAAGTGAGAATCCTGCCCATGAGCGATCAACCGGTTCGCACGATGCTCCGGACCTCCGAGGGTCTGCTCGCCTTTCAGGAATACCTCGTGCACCGACGCGCGGAGCCGGTGGTGGAGGGAATCGAGTTTGCTGGAGCCGGGCAGGCCCTGCCGTCTCCTGGAGTGATCGAGTCCATTGGTAGTGCCGACGGAATTGTCATATGTCCGAGCAATCCGCTCATCAGCATCGGCCCGATCCTGGCTGTCCCAGGTATTCGAGAGGCATTGCGGGCGCGGCGCAGTGAAGTACTGGCGGTCAGCCCGATCGTCGGCGGAAAATCTCTAAAGGGACCTTCCGACAGGATGCTTGAGCAACTCGGGATGAAAGCTTCGGCATTGACGGTGGCCGGACTCTACCGAGACTTCGCGGGCCGCTTTCTACTGGACCTGCAGGATCACGAGCTCCAGCCGTCCATTGAGGCGCTAGACATGAAGGTAGCGCTAGCCCAGACGGTCATGAGGAGCGATGATGATAAGCGGGTGCTCGCACAATCAGTTCTTTCCTTCTTGGGCCAGGCACGGAAATAGCGCGGGCGCATGATTCGCATTCAGCTTCCAGATCACAGAAAAATGTTTTAGGTTGGGTTTCAGCAACACCCATGCGAGCAGTGCTTATTCCAGTCAAAGACCTGAAACGCGCCAAGCAACGGCTTGCTCCACACTTGACTCAGCAGGAACGTACCGCCCTCGCTGAGGCGATGTTCGAAGATGTTTGCGCTGCAGTGGCAGGGACTCGGGCCGCAGACCGCGTCTATGTGGTCAGCAACTGGGAGCCGGCACTCGATCGGGCACGGACTCTGGGTTGGGAGACGATTTCAGAACAAGAGCAGCAATCGGAAAGCGCCTCGGTCGATTTCGCTTCGCACTTCTGTGCGAAGCATGGCGTTGCTTCCTTGCTGCGCCTGCCAATCGACATCCCGCTGGTCGAAGCTTCTGATATCGACGAGGTGCTGCAATGTGTGCCGGGCATCCCTTCTGCGGTCTTGGTCCCTTCGCGATCCGGCGCCGGGACCAACGCTTTGCTGCGAAATCCTCCCACCTTGTTTGCTTCTCACTTTGGTCCGAACAGCTTTCGCGAGCATGTCGAGAAAGCCCGCCGGTCCGGAGTCACGTGCCGCGTTCTGCGCAACCCGCGTATCGAGCTCGACATCGACGATCTTGCGGATGTTCAGGCTTTTATCTCAACGATCGGAAAGGCGACGGCGACGTACCGCCGGTTGGAACGTCTCGGATTCTGCTTAACTGTCTCACGGTAGCGGCGGCTCTGGGCCGGCAACTGTGCACTGAGATGCTCTTACGGAAGGCTCCATCCTTGAGCAGCCGGGGAATCAAAATGTGGTAGGGCAAGATCGCTCTAGGCTCGTCGAGAAGGAAGGTGGTCCCACATACAGGCTACGGTAGGGAAGCTCTACGTGCAAATGGTCTCGTTTGAGGGCGCAACATCATCGGAGCCCACCTCCAACTGATAAGGCAGGTGGGCGAGAATTGTTCTGCTCGTTTTCCCCTGAATAGGCTTATTTCTTGCAGCAACGCTCTCGAACTGCCGTATTCACGTTCACATGCAGCCGAAGCTTTTAGGGCTGGGTTCTTGGTTGGGTCGTTCGAGCCATGTCTTTAACTCTTCTGCAAATCGACTGCGAGATGTACCTGCCAATAGGGTAGGAGGCGGACCGGACCCATCAATCCGTTCATGTCGATGACGTCCATGTAAGGTGGCTGTTGCTCAAACGATCCGTCCTCGATTTCTAGATATCGCTTGAAATCAGGAATAGCGTGCCGGGAAGCATCTGAATTCGCAACCTCGATTTTCAGTTGATTTTCTCCAGGTTGGAGGAAGTCTGTTACATTCAACAAAAACGGCTCCCAAATCCGTTCGCCCACTTTCTTCCCATTTAGCCAGATTTCTGCTGTGAGACCCACACGGCCGCAGTCCAGCATCACTTGCTTGCCTTCCAACTCTGGCGCCAAGCGAAAAGTCTTCTCATACACAGCACTTCCAACGTAATAAGTCAGCCCTGTTCTGGTCCAGCTTCTCAGGTGATGGTTGGTTTCTCCACTCTCGAAGGCTAGCGGGAGTTTACTCGTAAGTGCAACCTCCCCTGGCGAACTCCGAGGCTAACCACTTGAATCAGAATGCTTTCCCCAAGTTGCGGTAGCTTCCCTTTTGTATTACCCTATTAAAGCAGCCTCTTGGTCAGTTGGATGAAGATTGTTGTTGACACACGCCTGTAGTTGGCCGTAGTGTATTACCCTATATGGCGAC
>JASHTR010000120.1 GCA_030040455.1 Terriglobia bacterium
TCTCTATGCGAGGAATTATTGGGGCCAGATCGCTCGCTGGTGCGAAGCTCACGGTTTGCAAATGACGGCACAAGGATTATCGGATACGCTTCTTTTTGACGCATCACGAGGTGGTGAATACATGGAGATGATGCGGCAACTGACTATGCCCGGAGTGGAAGCGCTGGGCAATCGGGGCCGCTCACCCCGCGAGTTCGTGGAAGACGAATCCATTGCCGATTTCGAAGGCAAGCGCTATTGGGAAGAAGGACCATTAGTCCTCGGCGCGCAGACTTACCTGAGCCCCCAGATGGAGCGCTACACGACCAACATGCTGGGTATCTGGGGAATCGACCTCTGGTCTCCACAATTTTATATGGATCCGGACTCTATGGATTTTCCGCCTGATGATTTTATCTCCCAGCCGTGGTGGAAATTCTTCCGGCAATACAACGATTATGTGCGCCGCATAAGCTTTATGAACGGCGGCGGGAGGCACATTGTTGACCTTCTGCTTTATCGCCCCACAGACACGATCTTCGCTTATTCGAATCCGGTGTTCAGGCGGGAAGCAGACGGCACAGCTTGGCCACCAGTGTCTGTCACCCCCGCTTCCACCGCCACACCGCCTTCCGTCACTTCCATGATTCGCGATTCCGGCTATGAACGCGGGCCGTTCGGGATGCATTACTACCCTGTTCTACCCTGGAGGGGCAACTATGCAGCCACCGTGGAAACCGCTTACTTCGATCTCATGGAGACGCTGACAGGTTATCAGGAGGCCTACGATGTAGCGGATGACTACTACTTGCAGCGCATGAGGCTGAATCAAGGGAAGCTAGAGATTGCCGGGCTTTCCTTCCGAGGAATCGTCCTGCCACCCATGAAAGTCATAAGCCGACAGGCGCTGTCAATAATCCGGCAGTTTTATGAGCAAGGCGGATTAGTTGTCGCTTATGAGAATTTGCCTTCGGCGTCCAGCGAGGAGGGGCGGGATGATCCGGTCGTGGCCAGGGACATCAAGGCCATTTTCGGAGTCGGACCGGATTGGAAGCAAGATGCGGAAAACCAGAACGGGCACGGGGGCAAGGCCTATTTCGTCGTGGGCAATGCTGAACATGTCCTAACTCCGCTGAACCGAAACCTTCAAGCTGACCTGGAGGTCATCGGCGGGCCGCGCAACCGCCTCATTTACTCGCACCGTGTTAAAGACGGCGAAAACTTGTACTGGATTGTGAATGATACAGACTCCCCGCGAGATATCGTCCTTTCGTTGGCTGCGCAGGGCAGGGTTGAACTCTGGAATCCATCTAATAGCGAGCGCCGTGAGACCCCCTATTGGACGAAGGAAGGGAGAACCATCGTTCCGTTGAGGTTCCAGGCTTGGGACGCAACTTACCTGGTGCTAAGGGGTCCAGCCGGAAACTCCGTCGATATGAGCATCGCCAGAACAAACCTCAGGGACTATCGGCTGATTGAAATGCCCTCGGGCGGGGCGGAAGTGCAGGGTCACGTTGCAGCCGCAGATAAGGATATCTACGTTGAGGGCGAGTTGGCGGGTAAGCCCTTCCGAATCGAAGAAGCCAATTCGAAACGTGTCGAGCCGCAGGTGCTCTCCCCGGAAGGGTGGAGGTTTCGCCCTGCGGAAAAATATGTTATGGTCCGCTACGCGCGAACGAGGGTTGTGGGTAAAGGAGAAGGCCTCGGCGCAGGCTTTGCGCTGCCCTACTATAATGACCAGACTTGGGAATCTGCCTTACTGTCTCCCAGGGATGACATCATTCACCGCTGGTGGGTGCTGGGGCCTTTTGCGGACCCCAACCACGGCGAGGGATTCAACATTGCCTACCCTCCCGAACACCAAATCGACTTGAATGGTTTTTATCGGATTGCCCAGGGAGAAGAAATCGGCTGGCGTCACTATCACAGTACACGGCCGGAGATCAATCTGAGCAAGGCTTTTGGAGTAGATCCTCATGAAAGCGTCGTCGGGTACGGTGCAACATGGGTGTACGCGCCCGAGACGGAACAAGCCGAAGCGCTCATCGTAGCAAAGAACGTCAAGCTGTGGGTAAATGGAGATCTAGTATTTGCAAGATATACGGCACCATCATATTTTGAACTTCGCGATCCCTTTGGGTTCAAGCGAAAAGTTGGATTGAAGGCAGGCTGGAACCGGGTTTTGGTTAAGGTAGTAGGAGCAGACCGGGGTTCTGCATTGGTTTTTTACCTGCGCTTCACCGACAGCCGAGGGGCTCCGTTGGCGGGGGTCGTCGATAGCTGGATCCCGAGCGGCGCAGAAGTTACGAAGAAAACTGAGGAAGAAAAGGCACGGAATGAGAACATGGAACGTTGGTATCGGGTGGAGGTACCGGCAGGTACGGTCGCGTTCTTGTTGCCGCAGGAGCCGGCGATAGGGGCGATATATCTCAACGGACAGGAAATCAAACCTCACGACGGGCAAGTGCAATTCACACAGCTCAATTTCAACGGGGAGCCGGTGCTTGCACTTCGGATGAGGGCGGGAGATAAGCTGAGGGCCCCGCTAAAGTTCCAAAGCGGGGAGACTCCGTATCACTTGGGAAGCTGGACCGGCACAGGGCTGACCTACTATGCGGGAAGCGCCACCTACGTGAAGGACTTTACTATGGAACCAAAGCTCCAGGGTGACAAGATTG
>JASHTR010000014.1 GCA_030040455.1 Terriglobia bacterium
GCGTTTCTGTTAATTTCGAAATGAGGAGGGCGATGCAAGAGCGCCCCAAAAGGAGTTTAAAGATGGCAACTTCATTGGATTTAACGTCGATGGCGGTGGAAAAGGTTAAGGAAATTCTGGCGCAGCAGATGCCTCAGCCTTTGGGACTCCGGCTTTCTGTTGTAGGGGGTGGATGCTCCGGTTTCTCCTATCAGATGAATTTCGAGACGGAAACCAGTCCTATTGACAAGACCTTTGAGTTTGATGGCTTGAAAGTTTTCGTTGACCAGGCATCCTTAATGTACCTGAAGGGCACGAAGGTTGACTATGTGGAGAGCCTGGCGGGATCTGGCTTCAAGTTCGAGAACCCGAATGTGAAGTCCACGTGCGGCTGTGGGAGCTCCTTCCAGGTATAGCATTCTGCAAACGTTTTCCTGAATAGCACCGGCGCTGTCAGGAGGGATGGCGCCGGTTTTGTGTCTTTGCCGTCACATCCATGCGCAATCTCCGGTTCGATATCGCATACGACGGAACGGATTTTTGTGGATGGCAGTTTCAGCCGAGAAAGCCGACGATCGAGGGCTGCCTGGCATCAGTCCTGAAAAAAATTCTCAAAGATCACACCCATTTAGTCGCCTCAAGCCGCACGGATGCCGGCGTTCACGCCGCAGGCCAGGTGGCGAACCTCCGCACGGGAAGCCCCATTCCCTGCTGCAACCTTCAGAGGGCCCTGAACGACGCGCTCCCCTTAAGCATTCGTATCAACGGCGTTCAAGAGGCCACGCCTGATTTCCACGCGCGCTACGACGCCAAAGCCAAAATCTATCGCTACCGCATTTTGCAGGTGCGGATCCCGTCTCCATTCATCGCGCGGTTCGCACATCACGTTCCGCGCGCGCTCGACCGCTCTCGGATGGCAAAGGCGGCCCGGCTCCTCGAGGGCGAGCACGATTTCACGTCTTTTGCGGCATCCGATCCGGCTTCCGGCGAGCCTGGAAACCACTCGGAGTCATCGGTGCGCCGCATCTTCATGTCGCGGATTTTCTGGCGTCCGAGGACTTCGATCCTGGTTTACGAGGTTCGCGGCAGCGGCTTTCTCTACCGCATGGTCCGCAACATCGCGGGAACGCTGCTGGAAATTGGCTTGGGGAAGCTCGAGCCGGATGAGATGGCTCGCATTCTTGAATCGCGGGACCGCGCTCGCGCCGGACCGACCGCGCCAGCGCGCGGCCTATGCCTGGTTAAAGTGGAGTATTGAAACCCTGCTACATTTTTAGGTCGGAAAGGAGTGACATGCGAAAAATTCTCGAAACTGACGTTCAAGCATACATCAATTCTCTCTTGCCGGCGCGGGACGCCCTTCTCGGCGAAATGGAGCGCTACGCAGAGCGTCACGATGTCCCCATCGTGGGTCCTGCCTGCGCGAGAGTGCTCTTTCAGCTTGCGCGATCGATCAAGGCGCGGCGCGTCTTCGAGCTCGGGTCGGCCATCGGATATTCCACGCTATGGTTTGCCCGCGCGGTGGGGCCGCGAGGAACGGTCTTTTATACGGATACGGACCCGGCAAACGCGCGGCGCGCCGAAGAATACTTGCGACGCGCCGGTGTGCTCCGCCGCGTGCGCATTCTGGTGGGAGACGCGCTCGGGATGCTGAAAGCCACGCCGGGCCAGTTTGACGTGATCTTTAATGACGTGAACAAGGTGCAATACCCGGCCGTTCTGCGCCTCGCTCCGGCCCGCGTGCGGCCCGGAGGCATTTTCGTGACGGACAACGTCTTGTGGTCCGGGTGGGTGGCACGAGCCCCGGCGCGAGGTGACAACGACACACGGGCGATTCAGGAATTTAACCGGAAGCTTTATCGCTCGAAAGAGTTGTTCACCACCGTCGTTCCTCTGCGCGATGGCCTGGCCGTCTCGCTGAAAAGCGCTCCGTGACTAATCGACTTCAATGTTGCCGGAGGCGGCCTGCAGGTCCAGCCTGGGGCCGCCCTTCCCTACCACGCCTTGCAGGGTTCCTTTCCCGGCGGTTCCTTGGACGGTCACAGGGAGTTTGGTGCTGATTCGCCCCGAGTTGGTGTGAGCGTTAATCTCGAAGGACGCTTGGGGGGGCAATTGGACGTTAATGTTGCCCGAGCTGGTGCGCAAGCGCCAATCGCCCGTGGCCTCGCCCCCGGCAATGATATTGCCACTTCCAGTCGAGGCCAGGAGAGAGCCGTTCACCCCGCTCAGCCGCACATTTCCAGAGCCGGTGTTCACCTTCCCGCCGGCAAAAGTTGCCATCGCCGCATTCCCGTCATTTTTCCCGGATTGTTTCTCCCAGAATTTCTTCCCGAATCGCCAAAGCGATTCGCTGACCTGGTCGCCCCTGGTTGCTCCTGTTTCCTGTAAGGTCACATCGCCGCTTCCCGTGCTGATGAAAAACGGCCCCGCAACGCCGAGCGCCTGGATGGACCCGCTTCCTGATGTCAAGTGAACTTCGCCGTGGATGGAAGCGGCGCGGACATTGCCGGAGCCGGTCGAGCCAAACACGTCACCTCCGATGCTAGTCAACTCCAGGCTGCCATTGCCGCTCGATGCTTTCACGGGACCCTGGATCCCGGTGATCGAAAGATTTCCAGAGCCCGTTGTACACTTCAGTTGCGTGGTGGGAGGAACTTCCAGCTCGAAGCTGATGGAGATATTGCGGCGTAAATCGGGATCTTCAATGCGCCCGATGCGGATGAAGTTGCCATTCTGAAGAACAGGCAGGTTGGCTTCGATCCGCTGCATCTTCTGCCCGGCATTTCCCGAGCCCAGCCAGCCGTCTGTCGCCTTGATGATCCAGCGGACTCGCACGGTCGAGGAATCGCCCGGGCGGACGGTAATCGAGCCGATGCCGGTCGTCACTTCGATCTCCGGCGCGCCGGTTACTTTAAGCGTCCGGTCAAACGCGCCCTGGGCGCTTGCGCCATAAAGCGCGGCAGTTGCCAATGAAGCGGCCACCGCCCAAAGAAGCATGTGGAGTAGTCTGGACCTCAATTTCAGGATCATTTGAATCCTCCTCGATAAAAAAGTGCCTCCAGGCTCGCCGCAACGCCACCCCGCGCTTGCCAGGTCTGCGGCTCGTGCGGCTTTTAAACACAAAATGCTGCTTTCCATTTGGACGTTGATTTAACCGGAAGGTTAGCGCAATCTACCCAGTCCGGCCGAATTCATTTACAATCGCTCTGTTTGCGGAAAGCGCGGGAGGTTTTTGACGTGTCGGCCCTGATCACCTTGACCACGGATTTTGGACTCGCGGACCACTTTGTGGGAACGATGAAAGGCGTGATCCTCGGCATTAATCCTTCCGCGCAATTTGTGGACTTGAGCCATCACGTTAACCCGTTTGACGTTTTTGACGGCGCCCTCACCATTGCGCTTGCCTACCGCTATTTTCCTTCCCACACCATCCATCTGGTGATTGTCGATCCCGGCGTCGGCTCTTCCCGGCGGCCGATCCTGGCGCGCGCGGGCGAGCACTCCTTCGTGGCTCCGGATAATGGAGTGCTTTCGTTCGTCTATGAGCGCGAGGAAAGCGTGGAGGTGCGGCACGTTGCCGTCGATCATTATTTCCTTAAGCCGGTCAGCAACACGTTTCACGGCCGGGATATTTTTGCGCCGGTGGCCGGCTGGCTCAGCAAGGGTGTAGAGGCGGAAAAGTTCGGCGAGACAATTACCGACTATGTGAAGTTTGCCGTTCCGAAGCCACAGAGAATTTCCGCGCAGACCATCCAGGGCATGGTGATCAAGGTGGATCAATTCGGGAACCTCATCACCAACATCAGTCCTGCGGATGCTCCGGAAATTTTCACTGCCTCACCATCCCAATTTGCGATCGCGGTCGGCCAGCAGCAAATTGCACGGATGATCGACTCCTATTCCGCAGGCGAGCCCTCGGAGGTTTTCGCCATTCTGGGAAGTTCCGGCTTTCTCGAGCTGGGGCAGAATCGTGGTTCCGCAGCCAAAACACTACAAGTCGGCCGGGGGGCGGAAGTGAAAGTTGCGTTGGGATGAAGGGTAGCGATGGCTGAAGGACTTTGTAAATACAGGGATTCTTCGGTGCCAATAGCAGGACACGCCTTTAAAATGCTTGCTGAAGAGACAAGCGTTTATGGCCTCGCAACACCGGGCGCAGCAAGAAGCGCCCCTACAAGCGGAGTATTTTGAAGCCAACCCATTTTCCCATTCGCGGCGCGCAATCTCTTGCCCGTGCGCTTCGGCAAAAAGTCCGTGGTGAAGTCCGCTTCGATGCGGGCGCGCGGGCGCTCTATGCCACCGATAGCTCGAATTACCGCCATGTCCCCATCGGGGTGGTCCTGCCGCGTGACAAGGAAGATGTCATCCAGGCCGTAGCCGTTTGCCGCGAGCACGGCGCGCCATTGCTCCCGCGCGGCGGAGGCACCAGCCTTGCCGGGCAATCAACCAACGTCGCGGTGATCCTCGACATGTCAAAGTATCTTTGCAATATCCTTGAAATCGATCCGGATCGTCGCATCGCGCGTGTTGAGCCGGGCACGGTGCTCGATCGCTTGCGAAATACCGCAGAGCGGCACGGTCTGACTTTCGCACCGGACCCTTCCACCCACAGCCGGTGCACGCTGGGCGGCATGATCGGGAACAACTCCTGCGGAACACACTCGCTGATGGGCGGGAACACCGTAGACAACGTGGAGGAGCTTGAAATCCTGACTTATGACGGCCACGTGCTGCGAGCGAGCCGAACGAGCGATGAGCGATTGAACGAGACCATCCAGGCCGGCGGGCGGCCCGGCAGCCTTTACGCAAGCCTGAAGGAACTGCGTGATCGATATGCCCCTCTCGTTCGCACGCGTTTCCCGCGTATCCCGCGACGTGTTTCGGGCTACAATCTCGACCAGCTACTGCCGGAAAACGATTTGCACGTGGCTCGCGCGCTGGTCGGCACGGAGGGCACCTGCGTCACCGTGCTCGAAGCTACCGTTCGGCTTGTACCCAGTCCCCGCGCCCGCCCGCTTGTGGCGTTGGGTTTTGCTGATCTTGCCACTGCCGCCGATCACGTAACGCCCATCCTGCGGCATCACCCGATCGCGCTCGAAGGCCTCGACCGGCCGATGCTCGCCTCCCTCGAGCAAAACCTGGGCCTGCGCCCTAAGATTGCGCTGCTTCCCGAGGGCGGCGCCCTGCTGCTGGCGGAGTTTGGAGCCGCCTCGCAAGCAGAAGCTGTTGCCCGGGCTCGTGAGTTGATCGCTGAGCTTCAGAGCCTGCCGCAACCTCCAGCGATTCGCTTCTTTGAAGATCGCCGCGAAGCCCGGAATGCGTGGGAAGTCCGCGAGGCAGCGCTTGCCGCGAGCTCGCGCGGGGAAAATGGGCAGGAGTTCTGGGGGGGTTGGGAAGACGCCGCCGTTCCTCCCGAGCGGTTGGGCGCCTATCTTCGGGATTTCCAGGGGCTCATGGAGACGCATCATTATCGGGGCAATATCTACGGTCACTTCGGCCAGGGCTGCATTCATGTGCGCATCAACTTTGACTTCCGAAGCAAGGAGGGCATCTTCAAGTTTCGCGCCTTTATGGAGCAGGCAGCCGATCTCGTTGCAGGGTATGGCGGCTCTCTTTCCGGCGAGCATGGCGACGGGCAGGCGCGCGCCGAGCTTTATCCCAAAATGTTCGGCGCGGAGCTGGTCGAGGCGTTCCGCAAATTCAAATCCACTTGGGACCCGGATGGCAGGATGAATCCCGGCAAGCTGGTGGAGTCTTACCCGATGGATGAAAATCTTCGCATCGGGCCGCAGTATAAGCCTCCGCGCATCGAAACCCAC
>JASHTR010000121.1 GCA_030040455.1 Terriglobia bacterium
GCCGGCCATCCAGCGGTTCCTGGATTTCTTGGCCGCCTCCGGGCTCGCCATAGCGGAAAAGGCGCAAGCCCTGGCGCAGTGGGGGGGAATGGCGCACGAGCAGCTCACTCCCGATGCGTGGCCCCGCGAGCTCCTGTCGGTTTCCAGATTTCTCGGCGGCCGGGTGCACAGCACGTTTCTCCGCTGGCTGCATCACGTCAAGGTCGTCCACGAGCCAGCGCATCCGTTGCAAGCCAAGGCCTATCTTGCGATAAGCCATCAGTGGATTGCGCCGGCGGACTTGAAGGGGATGCTGAGCGCCGCCGCTGCGCTGCAGAAACAGATACTGGCTTAGCGGACCGTGCAGAATGATGTGCGCAATGGCCAGCGCAGAGTCCGCCGGCATCAGGGCATGGCTTCCGCCGCGCCACAAACGCGCGCTTCTTTAACGAGGTTTTAGTTTCCCACCACGACGGAGGACTTCCGGTCGAGGAGCGGAAGGGCAGGATTTCAAACCCTTCGAAAAGCCAAGGTGTCGTATGTTGAAGCGAATCTTCTTTTTTCTGGCCGGGTTACTGCTCGGCGTTTCATGTCTCGCTCAAACCGGCGTCGACCTCCCTCACCCATCGGTTCGCCTGATGGACGCTTTACAAAGCACGCTGACGCAAGACCCCGATATTCAAATACAAGTGCAGCAACTCAACATCAACAAAGGGATCTTGCAGGCCGCCGCAGGCCAGTTCGACACGGTCACAAGCGCCAGCATGCTGCAGAATCACCTGACGAGCCCGCTCACGAACCTTCAGGAGCTGGAGTACGGCGAAGCCGGAATAATTGCAACTGCTCTTGCCTCCAATCTGACAACCTACACGTTGGGCGCACAGAAGATGTTTCGTGACGGTATCACGCTCGGACCCTCTCTGAGCCTGAGCAGAGACACGGACAACATCACAACCCAGGAAGGGCTTAACCAGTCGCAGGTTGCTTTTCAGGTCACGGTGCCTTTGCTCCGCGGGCGAGGCCGGGACGCCGTCGACGCGCAGGAGCGATCGGACGCGAGCACCGTCGAGGCGAGCGTCCGCAACGTCAACCAGGAGATCGCCCAACTGCTAACCACGACGGCGATCGAATACTGGACCGCTGTTGCCGCGGCCCAGGATCTGGTCATCGCCAAGGATTCCGAACAGCGAGGACGAACCTACGTCGAGCAAGTCCAGACAATGATCGACAAGGATCGGGTGCCGAAGGGGGAAATCAACCAGTTGCTCGCTAATCTCGACAACCGCACTGCCTCGCGAATCGCGGCCCAGCAGGAGCTGGCAGCCGCCCAGCAAAGCCTTGCGCTGGCCATGGGTCTGCAGCACGGCCAACTGGCGGTGCTACCCAAGGCGATCGATTCCCTGCCGGATTGGTCAGGCAAGGAAGCTCCTAAAATCACGCCTCAACTGACAAACGAGTTTGTCTCGGCGGCGCTCAATGCCCGGGCGGACATGATCGCGGCAAACTTCCAGGTTCAAGCGGCGCGTCAGCTCCTTCCTGCCGCGCGCAATCAACTCCTCCCTCAGCTCAATCTGAGTCTGAGCACCGGCTATAGCGGTCTTGTGGTGGGCACCGCCTACGGCCGGCCCTTCATTGCGCCGTTCAATAACATCCGGGGTATCAACGTGATCGGGTCCGTCAGTTATGCCTTCCCGATCCGAAATGATACGGCGATCGGAGAGCTCGCCGAGGCGCGCGCCAGCTATCAGCAAGCTCTGCTGAATCAGGCTGACGTTTCCCGCAACATCACCTCGAGCGTGGTGACGTCAATGACCAATCTGGCCTATAGCGTCACGGCCCTGCGCAAAGCGCGCGACGCGGTGAGCTATTACCGGCTTGCCCTTAACAACGAGGTGGAGAAGTTCCACCTGGGCATGAACACCCTGGTTGACGTGATCACGATGGAAGATTACTTGACATCCGCGCTACAGACAGAAGTTTCCGCGCAGCTCAGTTATGCCGAGGCCCTTGCCAATCTCCGCTTTGCGACGGGTACCGTGGTGAACGCCAACACGCTCGTCCACCACCTCAACCCCGCTACATTTCTTCATCCTCCATTTGCGTGGGAGCTGAAATAAATATGGAAAAAGCGATTTTCCGCAAAGTTTCGCTTGACCGCCTGTCATCCCCCGAACAGATCGACTATCTGCTCCAGGTGACCACCGTTCGCGGCTGGATCGCCTTGCTGGCCCTGTGCGCCGTGCTCGGCGCCGGGCTCGCGTGGAGCTTGATCGGCAAGATGGACACCACGGTTACCGGTCAAGGAGTCATCTCCCGGCTAAGCGGCATCGATAGCGAGGTCGCGATGGCAGGAGGAACGGTTCTCGATATCGACGTGCAAGTGGGCGACCTGGTGAAAAAGGGGCAAGTCCTGGCGCACGTCGCCCAACCCGATCTTCGAGAGAAATTGAAGCAGGCGCAAGAACAAATCACTCAGGCCCAGGAAGACCGGAATAAGAACCTGGCAGAACGCGCTGCGGACGACGCCGCTAAATCGCTCGCGATCCACAAGCAGATCGCCAGCACTCAGAAGCAGATTAGCGACACGCTCGATCAGATTCGCTACGCGAAGGAGCAGATCCCGGTCGACGAACAGCTCGTCGCCAAGGGCTTGATCACCAAACAAACGGCGATCACAGACCGTCAGAAGGTTGCGTCGCTCGAAACCAATATCCAGGGATACCAGGCCCAAATCGCGCAGTTGCAGTCCCAGGAGGTGTCCATGAAGAATGATTCGTCGCAGTCGAACCTGAGTTCGGCCGACAAGATCAGGGGATTGATTGAAAATTACGCGATGCTGCAGCACGACCTGCAAAGGGCTTCGAGTGTGGTCGCCGAACAGAACGGCAAAGTTGTGGAGATACCGCCTTACCGGGGCGAGCTGGTCAACGCGGGAGATCCCATCGTCAACATTGAGCCGTTGCCGGGCGCGGTGCAGGTTGTTGGGTTTATCCCCGCCGAGAAGGCGAAGCAGCTCCAGCCCGGCATGGAAGTGCACATTTCGCCATTCGGCGTTCCCAAAGAAGAGTATGGCTATATCTTCGGCAAGGTCGCGTACGTTGGCGCATTCCCCGCCAGCATGCCCGCCATCTTCGCTACTTTCTCGAATCATACGATCGCTCAGCTCATGACGGCTCAAGGACCGGTTACTGAGGTGCACGTTACGCTAAGGCGGAATCCAGCGACCGCGAGCGGATATTCCTGGTCGTCAGCGAAGGGGCCGGACACTGATATCTCCACGGGATCGATGTGTTCGTTGGAGGTCGTTTCACAAAGGCAGCACCCGATTGAGCTCTTGTTCCCTTACGTGAAAAAGGAATTGGGCATTTGATGGGAATGTCATCCGTGTTTCGGACGAATCATCATGGATATTAAAGGCCGCTTATCAGGATTGTTGCGAGCGATCGCCGCCTTCGGCCCCCAAAAGCGCAGGGTCAGAACGCCGACGGTGATTCAGATGGAGGCGGTGGAGTGCGGCGCGGCGGCGCTGAAGATCGTTCTCGGGCACTATGGCCGGCTGGTTTCTCTCGAAGAGCTCCGCGAGGCGTGCGGCGTTTCCCGCGATGGCTCCAAGGCGAGTAACGTGCTAAAGGCAGCCCGCAATTATGGATTAGTGGCGAAGGGTATGCGCGCGGAGCCGGAAAGGCTTCGCAGCCTGCGCTTGCCATTCATCGTTTTCTGGAATTTCAACCATTTTCTGGTGGTCGAGGGGATGAAGCGGGGCAAGTATTACTTGAACGACCCGGCCGTGGGTCCGCGGGTCGTGAGCACCGAAGAGTTTGACCAGGCATTCACCGGGGTCGTCCTAACGTTCGAGAAGGGCCCCGAATTCCGGCGCGGCGGGGAGAATCCGTCCCTCGCTCGGGCGCTTGCGAAACGGCTGCGGGGCAGCAGAACGGCCCTGGGTTACGTGATCCTGGCGAGCTTCGGGCTCGTGATTCCGGGCCTCGTCGTTCCCATTTTTTCGAAGGTGTTCGTTGACAACTATCTGGTGCTGGGAATGCAAAGCTGGCTCAAGCCCCTGCTGGTTGCCATGGCGATTACGGCCGTTGTTCGAGCGATCCTGACTTATCTCCAGTTATCTTCGCTGCTTCGCATGGAAATCAAGCTGGCCATCAGCACCACAGGAAAGTTCTTTTGGCATATCCTGCTGCTTCCCATGCGGTTTTTCGCGCAGCGGCTGCCCGGAGAAATCGTGGCCCGCATCGAGATCAACGATCGAGTGGCGTCACTGCTTTCGGGCGACATCGCCACGAATGCCGTAAATATGGTCATGATCGGCTTCTATGCCATTCTGATGTTCCAATACGATGCGATCCTGACGCTGATTGCAACGCTCACTGCCGCTTTAAATCTGGTCGCGCTGCAGTATGTCTCGAGAAAGCGCATGGATGATAACCGGCGATTGCTTCAGGACCAGGGCAAACTCTGGGGCGTAACGATGGGCGGGCTATTGATGATCGAGACCCTGAAGTCCACCGGGTCCGAATCCGATTTCTTCGCACGGTGGTCGGGCGGACACGCGAAAGTAGTGAACGCGCAGCAGCAACTGGGGGTTTCATCCCAGGTGCTGTCAACCATCCCTCCGGCGCTGTCCGGCATCACCACCGCGCTGGTGCTGGGCATTGGCGGATATCACATCATGGATGGCTTCCTGACGATGGGAATGCTAGTGGCGTTTCAGAGCTTGACCAAAACATTTACCGACCCGGTCGGCAAGCTCACGGATCTCGGGGGCAAGCTTCAGAAGACGGAGGGCGAGATATACCGCCTCGACGACGTTTTGCGATATCGCCCCGAGCCGCAGGTCGCCGCCGAGGACGGGGCGAGGGCCGAAGCGGACGCAGGAAAAAGATTGGCGGGGTCCGTTGAGCTGCGGAACGTTACCTTTGGGTATAGCCACCTGGAACCGCCGCTGATTCAAGATTTTTGCCTCAAAATGAGGCCAGGCGACCGGGTGGCTATAGTGGGCGCTACGGGAAGCGGCAAATCCACCGTTGCAAAGCTGGTGAGCGGTTTGTACGAACCCTGGTCAGGGGAGATCCTGCTCGATGGCCAACCGCGAAACAGCCTGTCTCGAACGCTCATCAACAACTCACTGGCGCTCGTGGATCAGGAGATCTTCCTTTTTGAGGGTTCGGCGCGCGACAACTTGAGCATGTGGGACGCCACGATCAGCGATCCCGAGCTGATTCGGGCGGCGAAGGACGCTCAAATTCATGACGATCTCGCAACCCGTCCTGGCGGCTACGACGCGGCGATCGAAGAATCCGGACGCAATTTCAGCGGCGGTCAGCGGCAGAGGCTGGAAATCGCCCGGGCGCTCGCGAACAATCCGCGCATCCTGGTGTTTGACGAAGCCACCGCGTCGCTTGATGCCAAGACGGAACAATTGATTGATGACGCTATACGCCAGCGTGGCTGCTCGGCGCTGATCGTCGCTCACCGGCTGAGCACCATCCGCGATTGCGATGAGATCATTGTGCTCGAGCGAGGTAAAGTGGCGGAGCGCGGTACGCATGACGAGATGATACGAGCCAGCGGTCCTTACTCCCGGCTCATCCGGTGGAGTTGAGAGTGCGCAGATGACGACTGAAACCCCATTCGATGCCGAGGGTTCGCGGGGTTCGCGCGAGGAAGCCCAGGCCAACAAACCGTTTGTCATCGACGACGCTGAATCCGCGTGGCTCGTGGAAACAGGGACCGTAGACATTTTTGCCGTGCAGCCGCAGAACGGCGACTTGGCGGGGCCGCGACGGCATGTGCTGCGGGTTACGCGCGGGCAAGCCATCTTCGGCATGGACGCAAACGGGAACGAAGCCCGGCCGAAGCTCCTGGCCGTAGCAGAGCCCGGTTCCCGACTGCTTAAGATTACGCTGAAATACCTGCAGGAACTTACTCCCGATGGCCAGCCGAACCCGACCGGCACCACGCTACTCGAAGACTGGCTCCTTTCGCTCTCCCACGCTGTCTCGCCCGGGAAGATGCCGAAAGCATTTGCCGTCGCGGAGCCCGGCG
>JASHTR010000122.1 GCA_030040455.1 Terriglobia bacterium
GGCGGCTGGTCCAACTGTGTCAACACCCGCTGCTCGCTCGCTTCGTCGTAGCGCCGCTGGGGGCCTGGTCGTGGCGCGGCACCATTGCTGCAGGGTCGCAGCAACATCCGGGGCCAGTTCGAGCCGGGTAGCAGGTTTGCCCATGTGCCGAGCATATCATATAACGCTTTACAATGTCACTAAGTACTAGATTCCCACGCCGTAGCTCGAGCGGTTGGCGAAACAGGGTGTCATCTTCCAAAATGCCACGTGCACTACACCGTCGTGTTCACCCAGCCGCGCTTCATTAATCACGGGGCGCTATCCCCATTCCTACGGCATCGTCATGAATAAGATCGACTATCGCACCTCGATCAAACCGATCGCGACGACACCACCCGGTATCACGGCTGACGACATAACCACCGAAAAGCTTTTGAACGTCGCTAGCTACTCCACCCATCAATACGGCAAATGGCACCTCGTGGACTCCCTATTACCCCGATCCATATGGGGAGAACATCCAAATACGCGCAAGAGACGGCCGGAACCTTTGCACAAGTACGAGAACTGCCCCGAGATCGTTGGATGGAATGGTACGGCTGGTCACTTCCCGTGAGCGTATCTCCCGAATATCGAAAGATTATTGCCTCGCTTCGCGATAAATCTGGCCAACCGCCGGCGCCAAATTTCATGCCTGAATCCATCGCCAAGGCGGGACGATTAGATTTTCAAGACGATCAGATCTTTGACTATCGCGTCGCCCAGCACACCATCGATAAGATTCGCGAACCTCGTTCGAGCCCCTTCATGATCAGGTGCTCGCTTAATTGGCCGCACGATCCCAATGTGGTCAATTCGCCATACTACGAGCGCTTCAACTCGGACCGCATCGAGTTGCCCGCCAGCTTCGGTAAGCTGGAGCCCCGTTTCGAAAAAGATTTTTCCCTGGGAATGTTGCGTAGCGTTTCCCGCGGATTACCGTACAGCCGGTGTCTGCTGAGAGCTTCTTGAGAAACTCGTCGCCGTGGTGTTTGCCAAGCCATAGAAGCCGGGATCCACGATGCCGACGGAGTCGATGGTGACATCGGCTTTCTGAGATCAGGTATGAAAAGGCGGAATTTCTTAAAAACACTCGGAGGCTCCTTTACCTTGCTCAAGTCTGCTGGGGCGGGGGCGAGCGCCATGACGAAGCCTCTCGAGCTTACGCGCGATGGCCAATCCATGTACGCCATTGGCATATCGCGGGATGCCTCTGCCTCCGAAAAACACGGGAGCCGGGAACTGCAACATTTCCTTGAGGAGATGTCAGGGGCGCATCTGCCTATTATTACCGACGCTCAAAAAGCTAGCGGCAATCTGGTGCTCGTTGGAAATAGTGACTTCCTTGACGCTTTGCGGCTGTGCATTGACTTTGAATCGCTCGGGATGGAGGGATTCGCGCTCAAGACTGCGAGAAGGAGCTTGGTGATCGCCGGCGGCAGACAGCACGGCACTATGTACGGTGTCTACACCTTCCTGGACAAGCTCGGTTGCCGATGGGTCGCGCGCGCGACGCCAGCCGCATTCCGAAGATGCCGACCATCACGGTCCCGCCGCTCGACGAGGTCCAAAAGCCGGCCTTTGAATATCGCGACGTCTACATCGGTGAAGCATTCGACAAGGACTGGGCGGCGCGCAACAAGACCAATGGAACGGACACTCATCTGGACGCATCCACCGGCGGCAAGGTTGTCCGCCTGGCGCACTCTTTTTATTCTCTGATCCCGCCCGCTGAGTACTTCAAATCTCATCCCGAGTATTTCTCACTGGTGGGCGGCAAGCGGCGCGGTGAAGACGCTAAATTGTGCCTGACGAACCCGGATATGCTGCGCATTGCCACTGAACACGTTCTGCGCTGGATGAAGGAGTATCCAGAGGCCACCATTTTCCAGATTCAGCCGAACGATGTCGGCGGCTGGTGCGAGTTCGACAACTGCAAGCGCGTTACGCGGGAGGAGGGCGGGGCAGGCTCCGGACTGCTTCTCCGCTTCATCAACGCCATCGCCAAGCAGGCCGAGAAGGTGTATCCGGATAAGTCCATCGAGACGCTGGCCTATGCGTACACTGAAGCTCCTCCGGCCAAGACCCGCCCGCGCCACAACGTCCACATATGCATGTGCCCCATCGGCGCCTGCCAGGCGCACCCCTACGAAAAATGCCGTTACGACACCTATATCATGAACCACCTGCGCGGGTGGGCGAAGATTACCGATAGCGGCGACCTTTACGTCTGGCACTACAACGCCAATTATTCGCACTATCTGTTGCCGGTGCCCGATTTTGATGAACTGGCGGCCGACCTGCCGATGTATAAGCGCAACTGCGTAGTGGGGCTGTTCATGCAGGGCAGCGTTCCTGAAGGCGGCTCGGACGCGCCGCTACGGGCGTACGTGCTGGCGCGTTTACTTTGGGATGTCAACGCGAACGTGCCGAAGGCCATCCGGGAGTTTCACGAGATTTATTACGGGCGGGCCGCCGCCCCCATGTTGGCCTACTTCAGGCTGGTGCAGAACCTCGTGCGCTTCCCACCGGAAGGCGAAGGCCAGCATTGGTGGTGCTGCCGCTCGCCGCGTTTCGGGGACGCAACTCTCGACAAAGCCAGGCGGTTGTTAGCCCAGGCGCAGGCGAAAGCGGAGAACGAAACAGTGCGCATGAGAGTGCAGAGTGCAGAAGGCGAAACTTTCATTCGATTACGTGGAATTCGTGCGCGCCAAGAAGTTCGTGGTGAGGAATGGCACGTACGAACCTGCCGACCTCGCGGACGTAAGGAATCGCTACCAGGCGTTGATCAGCCAATCGCAGAGTTTCGGCATAACGTATTTCGGCGAAGGAAAGACCCTGGAGGAATGGCAGGACGAGAACAAAAACTTCGCTCATGTGAAACCTTATCCGGTGAAGAGACTGGAGAATTCCTCGTTCCTGTTACACATCGTTCCCGGCCTCAGCGGCCGCGTCATCCAGATGATTGATAAGAGGACTGGGCACGACGCGCTGGTGCTGCCTGCTCCCGAAGACGGGTGCTACCCGGACGGCGGCGGCCTGGGAGTGTTCGTTTTTGCTCGTTTTGGAAGATATACAGAAGTAAGTCCTTACACGTGGGAGGATTCGATAATCTCCAGAGCCTGTTCCGTGAACTGCTGGAGGTGAAGTGGGAATTGGATGCGGACTCGCCGAAGGACCAATGTGTGTTAACGGGTGCTTGCTCCAATGGTCTCACCTTGAAACGGACCATTCAAATTCCTGCGGAGAGGGTGTCGGTGCACACCGAAACCCACGCCCAGAA
>JASHTR010000123.1 GCA_030040455.1 Terriglobia bacterium
CTCAGTCATCATTGATGTGCAGAATACGCTGGTTTCAAATGCTCTTCTGCGATGGGGAAGCGAAGAACAAAAGAAGACCTATCTGCCGCGCCTCGCCCGGGACGCGGTGGGTGCTTATGCGCTTTCCGAGCCTCAGGCCGGTAGCGATGCTTTCGGGCTTGAAACCCGCGCCCGAAAAGATGGAAACGAGTACGTTCTGAACGGGCGCAAGTTGTGGATCACGAACGCCAAGGAAGCGGAGCTGTTCATCGTTTTTGCCACCGTCAATCGCGAGCTCGGCTATCGCGGCATCACGGCGTTTCTGGTGGAGCGGGAGATGCCGGGGTTCTCCGTGGGAAAGAAAGAAGACAAATTGGGCATCCGCGCTTCCTCAACGTGCGAGCTGGTGTTGGAGGATTGCCGCGTGCCAGAAGCCAACATCCTGGGCGAGGTCGGCCGCGGTTATAAGGTGGCCATCGAGACCTTGAACGAGGGGCGCATCGGGATCGCCGCGCAGATGACGGGCATCGCGCGCGGCGCGCTGGACGCGGCCATCGCCTACGCCCGGGAGCGGCGCCAGTTCGGCAAGCGGATCGCCGAATTTCAAGCTGTTCAGTTCCAGATCGCGCGGCTGGCAATCAGGATTGAAGCTGCTCGCCTGATGACTTACAACGCCGCCCGTCTGAAGGACGCCGGCCAGCCTTTCACGAAAGAGGCGGCCATGGCGAAATATTTTGCGGCGCAAGTTGCCGAAAATGTTGCGTCAGAGTGCATTGAAATCTTTGGAGGATACGGTTTTACGCGGGATTACCCGGCAGAAAAATATCTTCGCGACGCAAAGATCGGCAAGATTTACGAAGGCACCTCGTTCATGCAACTCCAGACCATCGCCAAGCATATCCTGGACCCGACGTAACCCGTTTGTGGCTCCCCTCGAAGGAAGGAGTATTGGAATGACCGCGAACCCGACTCAGCTCGGGGTTAACCCCGTCCGTGAGCTGTTGAATGCAGGCGAGCCTGTGGTGGGCATCACCATCACGACGAATAGCGTTGAAGCAGCAGCCCAGGCAGCCAACCTCGGCTTTGATTTTCTCTGGATCGAGATGGAGCACTCGCCCGTTTCGCTTGAGACGCTGCGCAATATCGTCCTGGCCACGCGCGGGTTAAAAGCGGTACCCTTCGCCCGTGTTCCTGTGACGGAGCACTGGACAGCCAAGCGCGTGATGGACCAGGGTGCAATGGGCGTTATCTTCCCGTTCACGAGCACGCAGGAGCTCGCTCAACGCGCCGCTGAAGCCTGCAAGTATCCTCCTCTAGGAAAGCGCGGATCAGGGGCAGGTCTGGCAACTTTCCGGTGGCCACCCGCGAAGAGTTATTATGATTTTTCCGATGAGAACATGCTCGTGATTGCGATGATTGAGGAGGTCCGAGCCTTGGAATCGATTGAAGAGATTGCGGCGACGCCCGGAGTGGATGTTCTGTTTATTGGCACTAGCGACCTTTCGTTTTCTCTTGGTCTCCGCGGCCGGCAGAATGAGCCGAAACTGAATGACGCCATCGCCAGGATTGTGGCTGCCGGACGTAAGCACAACAAGTTTCTCGGTCGCCCGGTTGCCAATGCCCAGCAGGTTCAGGAATTCATGGAGCAAGGCTTTCGGTTTTTTCAGTCAGGGACAGAGCTGAGGTTCATGGCAGCAGGCGCCGAGCATTTCCTCGCGCCTCTCGGCAAGGCCGCCAAAGAAAGTGAAGCGAAGCCGCTTTATTAATGGCGGGGGAGGCCGGATTCAGGAGCATGGTGGGTTGGCTTGGCGAGGGAGAACTGGCTACCAAAAGGGTTGGTGCTCTCCGAACATGACTGCGAGAGCCTGCAGCCTCGGAGGCGGCACTTCACCGCTCGCTACCCGACGGTTCCCCCTACAGACCATAGGCTTCTATGGCGTGCCCGATCGTCTATAACGTAAACGTTGCTTTCGCAGTGGAGGCTTTTTGCGATGATCGAACGGAAATGCTGCGGGGAGTATTACGAGCGAGCCCAGAAGTCGCTTGCCGGGGGAGTGAGCAGCCCCTTCCGGCGCAGCCTCCCGGCGGTTCTCTACTTCCAGGACGGGAACGGAGCCGTCGTCGAGGACGTCGACGGTAATTCCTACCTGGACTATGCATTGGCGTGGGGTCCGCTCATCCTGGGTCATAAGCACCCGGCCTTGGTCAAAGCCTTGCATAAGGCTGTGGAATGTCCGCACAACTATGGCGCACAACACGAGTTGGAATTCCTGGTGGCGGAGACGGTCTGTGACCTCGTGCCGTGCGCCGAGCGGGTCGCGTTCACATCCAGCGGCAGCGAGGCGGTGGAGTTGGCCATGCGGCTGGCCCGCGCCTTCACCGGGCGCACGCTGATTCTGAAATTCGAGGGACACTATCACGGGTGGGTGGACTCAGCCCTCATCAGCTACCATCCGAATCTTGACGAGATAGGCCCGGTTAACTCTCCCAAGGCGGTCCTGGGATCGCGAGGTCAAGTGAGCAATGCGAGTGAAAACCTCGTCGTTCTGCCTTGGAACGACGCCGAGCAGGTGGCAGCGCTTTTCGCTTCGCGCGGCCATGAGATTGCCGCGATCATTACTGAACCGGTTCTGTGCAACAGTGGATGCCTCATGCCCGCTTCAGACTTTCTCGCCGGTCTGCGTCGAATAAGTCAGGAGCACGGCTCTCTCCTGATTTTCGACGAGGTGATTACAGGATTCCGCATGGCGACCGGGGGGGCACAGAGCGTGTTCGGGGTTACTCCCGACCTTGCGACTTTCGGCAAGGCCATAGCGGCCGGGTTGCCTCTCAGCGCAGTTGCGGGTCGAAGAGATATTCTCGACCTGATCGTGGATGGCGGGGTCGTCTTTGGTGGGACGTTTAACGGTAACTGCCTGTCGCTGGCAGCGGCTCGGGTTTCCCTCGAAGAGCTCTCGCGCGATGGCGGGGCGCAGTTGAAGAAAACCAATCAACTCGGAGAAGCGCTGATGCGGAGAATTAGCGAGATGGCTCGCGCGCGAGGGATTCCCGTTCAGGTTACCGGTTTTGGCACCGCCTTCTCCGTCCATTTTACCGACCGAACGGTTCTGAGAGATTATCGTGATACTTTGGTTGACGATCGAAACTTGCTGCGGCAGTGGCTTTACAACTCTCTGGAAGAGGGCATCTATCTTCTGCCCGATGGTCGCGTCTATACGTCCATCGCCCACACCAGCGCGAACGTTGAAGAGACAGCGGAGCGATTCGAGCGCGTTCTGGATCGGTGCGCCGTGAAGCGACGTAATGTGGTTTAGTATGCGAGCTGAAAGACAAGTTCGTCATGGCACCCCCGCATTCCGATCGACGGTTGTCCCTTCGCGCGGGGTGGTTTCACCGTCATCACGGAGACTTACGTCATGGATTCTCGAGATGTGGCCACTCGCCGGGAATTTCTGAAGCGTTCGGCAGCGGTCGCGGCAGCATCATCTTCCCTTGCGGCACCCGGCGAGGCTCGGCAGACCGGTTCGCCGCGGAAGCGGCCCAACATCCTCCTCTACATTGCGGACCAGTTTCGGGGGGATTTTCTGGGCGCCAACGGCCTTAACCCGATGGGCGTGACGCCTAACCTGGATTCCATTGGGCGCCGCGGCGTCTGCTTTCAGAATGCCGTCACCAACCAGCCCCTTTGTTCGCCTTCGCGTGCCTGCCTGTTTACCGGCCAATATGCCACCCAAACAGGCGTATGGAAGCTAGGCCCGGGTCTGCGGCCGGGCGCGGAGACGCTAGCCACCATTCTGCGCGGCCAGGGTTACACGGCCAACTACATTGGGAAATGGCACCTGGCCCCAAGCTCGGGTGAGAATCCCGCCAGCTATGGATTTGTGCCTCTGGAATACCGGGGCGGCTTTGCCGATCTCTGGCAGGCCTCCAACGAGCTGGAGCTGACCTCCCATCCTTATGAAGGCACCATCTGGGACGGGGAAGGGAAGCCGATGCACTTCAGCGGCATTTACCGTGTAGACTATCTCACCGGCCTGGCTGTTGATTTTCTCCGGCAGCGGCATGAGAAGCCTTTTTTCCTGGTTGTTTCTCAGCTTGAGCCTCACTTTCAAAATGACGCGAATGCATTCATACCGCCGAAGGAATACGCCGCGCGCTACGTTAATCCTTTTGTTCCGAAGGATCTGCGATTTTTTCCCGGCGATTGGGCGGCGCAGCTTCCCGGCTATTATGGCGACATCAAGCGCATTGATGATTCAGTGGGCACGCTTTTGAAAACGCTGGAGGAGCAGAACCTTCTGGACAACACCATCGTTCTGTTTGTCAGCGATCACGGTTGTCATTTCCGGACTCGAAATCAGGAGTACAAACGCAGCCCGCACGAGAGCTCCATCCATATTCCACTTGTCGTTCAGGGTCCCGGCTTTGACCGCGGGAGCATGGTGACGGAGCTCGTCAGCATGGTTGATGTCGCCCCCACGCTGCTGGATGTGGTGGGCATCGAGGCTCCGGATTCCATGCGCGGCCACAGCACGATGCCGCTGCTCCAATCTGCGGAGGCGCGGCGAAGCTGGCGGCAGGAGGCATTCGTCCAGGTCAGCGCGTCACAAGTGGGCCGGGCAATTCGAACCCCGGAATGGACCTACTACGTGATTGACCCCAACGGCAGGGGAAACCGCGATCCGGGCAGCATGCACTATGAGGAGTACCAGATGTATAACTTATCTTCAGATCCCCACCAATTGCTGAATCTTGCCGGCCGGTCTGATAACCCGAAGCTGGTGCATTACAATGGCGACCAGCCGTTGCCGGAGGTTGCCACCACCTTGCGTCAACGGCTGGTCGCGCGCATGGTGGAGGCCGGGGAAGCCGCGCCCCGCATTGACCCGAGGCGTTATTACCCTTGAAGAAGTAACCTCAAAGCGTTTAAGGCGGACACATTGGCGTAAACCCGCCGAACCGGAGCGCGCTGCATGACGTCTTGCTAAATGGACCCAGATGGAAGCGATAGCGGGCGAGGTTGCACAGATCGCAGCGATTACCGACGGTGAGGCGGAGATCGAATTTGAACGGCTTCTTCCCGATTCCGCCCGGCTTGCTTTCCGCGTGGCATTCTCCGTTCTCCACCACCGAGAGGATGCCGAAGATACCGCCCAGGAAACGCTGCTGCGTGCCCACCGTCATTTTGCAAGCTTAAGAGATCGCCAGCGGTTCCGCGCCTGGGTGGTTCGCACCGCCTGGAGGCTGGCCATCGACCGTCAACGCTCCGTCGGGCGCCGCCAGCGCCGCGAGTTGCTGGTGGCGAACTCGCAAGCAACCCTTACCACGGAAGAACTGGCCGCATCCGCCGAGTTCGAGCGCCAGCTTTTCTCGGAAATGGGGCGTTTGCCGGAAAAGCTTCGCGTCGTGCTGACGCTGGCAGGCATCGAAGGCTACGACACCCGAGA
>JASHTR010000124.1 GCA_030040455.1 Terriglobia bacterium
CTGAGCGTCCAGCCAGGGATACGCTTGGCGGGAGATTGACCACGTGTGAGAAATCTTCACGAACACTTTCGGATAACGGCCCAGCGCGATCAGCTTCTCGAGTTGATCGGGCTGGTCCATCGGGCACTGGGTCATGTGATCGATGACCACATCGAGGTCTGGGCAGAGCTCGATTAAGGACCCGAGATCCGGCATTCGCGCGATGGGAGCCAAAATTTGCATCGGCACCTTGAGCGATTCGGCACGCTTCCACAGCGGCGGCATCAGCGGGCCTCGAATCCAATCACCCTCCGCGTCGCCGGAAGGACTAAGACGAACTCCGTGGAACCCCTGCTCCGTGAGGCTTGAAAGCTGATCGGGCGACGACGGGTCCAGCGGATTCACCCGGCACACTGCCATGAAATAATTTCCGTACTTCTTCAGGCAATGGAGCGTGTAGGTGTTGTCCCAGCGGTACCCGATGTACTGGACGAGCACTGTGCGCCGGACATCGTTTTCCTCCATCAGAGCGAGTAGCATTTCAGGGGTAGCATCGCTCGTCGGCGGATCTTCGGTCTCCTTCGCCCAAGGATATCGAGGATCGTTGACCCAAACATGAACTTGGGCGTCAATAATATTATAGGTTGGCATTGAACCGTCATGGATCATTGTTAGAGCTCCTCCAGAAAACTCGCGGTGTTTCACCGGTCAATCGGTTGAAGCTTGTTCACTCTGTAGGCCCCGCAGCGCCGGTTCACATTCACAGAGGCACACGATTATGAAACGCCGTATGCAATGTCAACTCCAATGCTTCGACCCAGGAACCGACACTGAGCCATTCAGTGCACCCGCACCTATGCGAATTCGGACCTCCGGTTGCCTAAGTCCACCAGAAATACCAGCGCGCCCCCCGCAAGCATGCCCGCTGCGAGCACAGTGAAACCCAAACCGAACCCACCGGTCAGTTTGTCCAGATAACCAACGACGAGAGGGCCAAAATAGCCTCCCAGGTTGCCAACGCCGTTGATTAACCCCATCGCGGGTCCGGCGATCTTTTTCGGCAGCAACTCAGATGGGATTGCCCAGAAGGGGCCCAGCGGCGCGTACACTCCTGCGACCGCCAAACAGACAAAAACATAGGCAAGAAGCGGGATTCTGCCGCTCAACTGGACTGCGGCGAACAGCAGAATGCCACTCCCTCCGAGCGCAATCCCCACATGAGCGTGCCGCTCGCGCGCGCGATCCGAATGCAACGAGTTTAGGACCATCGAGACGCCCGCCACGATAAAGGGGACTGCAAAGAGGAGGCCAACGAAGAAATTGCTGCCGCCCACCGACTTTTCGAGCGCGGAAGGCAACCAGAACAACATGCCGAGATTCCCTGAAACAAGCAGGAAGTATGTGGCCATCAATACCAGAACCTGGGGGCATAACATCGCCCGCAGGTAAGATCGGAGGTCCCTCGGTTCATCAGGCACCCGCTCACGGTCCAGCGTGTCTTGCAAATATTGGCGCTCGCGCGCCGAAAGCCACCGAGCACAGGTAGGCCGGTCATCGATAAAGATCAACCACAGCGGAAGCCATAAAAAGGGGAGGACGCCGCTCGCGACGAGCATCACTCTCCAATTCCAGCGGTCGAGAATCCAGCCGGACAGCGGCGCGGAAGCGACGACCGCCAAAGGCAAGCAGAGATTCCACAACCCGTTCGCGCGGGCCCGTTCGGAGCGTGGAAACCAATGGGAAAGCAGAACCAGCGTGGCTGGGTACACGCCCCCCTCCGCCAAACCCAGGAATAATCTCATCGCCCACAGCTCATGCCAGTTGCGGACCAGCCCGCAGCCAGCGGCGCACAGCCCCCAAGCGACCAGCAGAATTGCTACGAAACGTTTGGCGCTCCAACGCTCGGCCAGATACCCGCCGGGAAACTGCAGGAGCAGATAACCCCAAAAGAAAATACCGGCCACCTCGCCTGCTTCCTTGGGATTCATCCGCAGATTGTGGCTGATAGCCGGCAGGGCGAGAGAGATGTTGGTCCGGTTGACAAACGCAATCGTGTACATCAGAAGGGCGACCGGGATGATCTGAACCCACCGTCTGCTCGGTATCTGGCCGTCTTCTGGCATTATGGAGTTGTCCGGGCTTTTTTATCCTGTCTGGCCGTGTCCCGAACGCGAAAAACTTAACCTGGGGGTCCTATTGGACCGGAGAAGTGGCGCACCCGCAAGCTCTAATACCCTGCTCTCTTGTCGACAACATTGTGTAGCGGCTCACCCTTCAAGAAGCTCTGCAAGTTTTGCATGAAGAATTCCATGTCCCGCTCGACGAAACCGGGAGTGTGATCGGCGCAGTGCGGAGATACTAAGACGTTTTCCAAGCGGTAAAAGGGGTGGCCGGGAGGGAGAGGCTCGATCTCGTAAACATCCAGGGCAGCCCCCCGGATGCGGCCCTGTTCGAGAGCGTCAATCATCGCTGCCTCATCGACTAAGGATCCTCTACCAATATTGATCAGTACCGCCGAAGCTTTCATAACGGCAAACTCTGCCTTTCCAATCAACCTGCGAGTTTGAGGCGTCGCGGGCGTCGCGAGCACAACGTAGTCAGATTTCGCCAGAAGGCGGTGAAGCTCGCCGGGGCCCAATACGGCTTTGAGCCAAGGTTCTCCTCCTGACAGCTCAGGCCTTCGTCGCAGTCCCAGAATCTCCATTCCCAAGGGGTAGGCCCTTTCGCCACAAGCCCGCCCTGTCTCGCCGTATCCGACAATGCCCATCACCTTGCCATATACTTCATCCATCTCAAACGGTTGCCAGGCACCAGCTTGCTGACTTCGAATCAAGCGACGAAAATCCTTCGCGAAATAAAGGACCGCGCCAATAACGAATTCCGCCAGAGACACTTTAAACACACCTCGGGCGTTCGTCAGGATCACTGGACTCACGACTAACTCCGGAAATAAAATCTTCTCCACACCGGCAGAAAGGGAATGAATCCAGCGCAAACGAGTCGCGTGGGGGAAAATATCTCGAAGGAGATGGCCGTCCGGGATACCGTTCAGGATGACGTCGGCTTCCTGCACAGACTCCCGCAATAAGGCTGCCTGATTAGACACTTCCACATTGACGGACGCCGGCAATGTGTCAAGCGCCTTAAGATGGTTCGCGCCGGGTTTGTCGATGACGACGACTTTGGTGGGGGTCATTTTAACGAGTTCTTCACAAAATCCATGATTATCCGACTGTGGATTCACCCAGCCGCACTCCCTCGATCCCCTTCGGAGTCCTGACCGCGCGTGTCCCTCCCAAGATTAGTAAAACGGCGACGAAGCTGGCCACACTCAACACGGAAAGCAAGATAAACACCGGGCGGTATGAATAGTGTAGGAGAAGCCAGCCTACTGCCGCCGTGAACAATATGGTGCTGAACGTACCGAGACTCGTCGTGAATCCGGAAGCGGTGGCCAGGACACGGGGATCATATGAGTCTACCAACAGCACGCTCAAATTCACCTGCCAGGCTGTCGTGGCCAGGAC
>JASHTR010000125.1 GCA_030040455.1 Terriglobia bacterium
TGGCGGGGCTCCCCACGCGCAATATCCTCATTTATGACCGATATTCCATGGAAATTTTAGCCGGCAGCTACCACACGCTTCTCCCGGTCGGCATCCGCGTGGTGGGGGTGGAGCACCGCGCGTTTGACGTTTCGGGCTACGACATGAACGTCTATTGCCAAGCGGACTTTTTTGGGGAATGGGAGACGCGCTCGTACCTGGCGAGCGTGGTGACCCAGCAAATTACGAAGATTGTGAACGTGCCCACCCTCAAGGATCACGATGCGTCCGGAGTGACGGGCTGCCTCAAGAACCTCGGGTACGGGTCGTTTAATAACGTCGCGCGGTCGCACAAGGCGCCCATTACCTTTACCGATCCGCTGATCGGCGTGATGTGCTCCACGGAACCGTTGCGCTCGAAAGCCGTGCTGAACATCATGGACGGAATGCGCGAAGTGTGGCACGGCGGCCCGATTACGGACGTGTGGCAGTTTATCGACCAGCCCGGCAGGCTTCTGATCGGCACTGACCCGGTTGCCGTGGATACGATCGAGCTCGGAATTATCGAGAAAAAGCGGCAGGCGGAGGGCGTGATTTCGCTCTGGGACCGCAATCCGGCACACATCACGCGGAACGGACGAGAGTTCCACCGCAACCCGAACACCAACCTTTTCTTCCGTCAGCCCGCGCACATCCAGGCCGCTGGCAAGCTGGGACTCGGCGTATGGGAGAGAGAGAAAATTGATTACCGCCCGATCGAGTTGGGATAAATGAATATTCAGGAAAATCGTAATTGGAACACTTTGCTGGGCGATAGCGGTCGCACGGGAGGGTATGGCCGCTGGCTGACCCACAACCCCGGCCAGCTTCTCTGGCAATTGCGGTTGGAAGATGCCGTCCGCTCCGCCCCCGTCCTTAACGGGAATACGCTCTACGTCACTGCGCTCGATGGAGCTCTGCACGCCATTAACGCTGGCACTGGGCGCCATTTATGGAAATTTCAGGCCGGCGAGCCTCTCCATTCCACGCCTTCCCTTGCCGACGGCAAGGTGCTCTTCGGCTGTAATTCCGGGAAAGTCTACGCCGTGGAGCAAAGTTCTGGACACAAAGTGTGGGAGGCCAAGACCGGGGCGGAAGTATGGACTTCACCAGCGGTGGTCGGGAAAGCAGTGTTTTTCGGCTCGGCGGATGGCAGTTTTTATGCCGTGAACCTGGAGACTGGAAGACAGCGCTGGGTGCGGAAACTTGGGAACCGCATTTACTCGACGGCATGCGCCACCCCGGACCAGGTATTTTTCGGATGCAGCGACGGAAAGGTCTACAGCCTGGAAACGGCCTCCGGCAAAGTTATCTGGAGCGCCGCGACCGGCGATGGCATTAGTTCTTCGCCAGCACTGGCGGATAACGCCATTTTGATCGGGTCACAGGATTTCTCGTTTTACGCTTTTGACGCGGCCACCGGCCACCAGCGCTGGAAAATCGCCACCGGACTCGGCATTTCCTCTTCGCCCGCGGTTTCGGGAAACCTCGCCGTAGTCGGCAGCAAGGACGGAATGCTTTACGCCGTAGACATCCCAAGCGGGCGGCTGCAGTGGAAGGTCCGCGTAGGTAGCGTCGTGACCGCGCCCCCCGTGGCCACAGACCGAGTAGTGTGCGGGCAGGCTATGAGCGGCGGACTCTACGTGGTGGACGTTCAAACAGGGCGAAACGTATTCCGGGCTTTTCTGGGGAGCGGGGCTCAATCCGCTCCCGTACTCGCTGGCAACGCCATCTACCTGGCCTCCGCCGAGGGCGTGGTTTATGCCCTTGTTTAGAGCGCTGCTGCTGCCGGTGGTGCTAGTATTCTTCCTGCCCAAGGCTCCGCCTGTCTCCTCGCAGCTTGTCTACAAAAAACAATACGCGATGGGCACGGTTTATCAGATCCTTGCCTACAGCACAACACCTCTGCGGGCATCCCAGGCAATTGATGCAGCTTTCCGCAGGATCGTTGAGCTGGACCACGTGATGAGCAACTTTGATCCGGGAAGCGACCTCAGCCGCCTCGATCGCTCCGCTCGTTTTCGAGCAGCGAGGGCGCCGCCGGACCTGTTTGACGTGATCGGCGATTCCCTTGCGTATTCCCGGCTATCGAACGGCAAGTTTGACATCACCATCGCTCCCGTGGTGGACGTTTGGAAAGCAGCTCAGCGTGAAGGCACGCCTCCGTCCTCCGGGCAGATCGATCGCCTGCGTCCATGCGTCGGATATCAGAAAATCCAGTTGATTCCTCCCGACCGAATTGAATTTCATTCTCCCTGCATGAGGCTCGATTTGGGAGCGATTGGAAAAGGCTATGCGGTCGATCGAGCCGTGGAGGTGTTGCGCGCGGATGGCGTTCGGAACGCCCTCGTGAACGCGGGGGGAAGCACGTTCTTCGGGTTAGGCGCGCCGCCGGGTCAGACGGGGTGGCTGGTTCATCTGCGAGACCCCTCCGGGCGGCTGGACCCCACCGTCACGTTGCACGACAACAGCGTTTCCACTTCCGAGCAGTGGCGCGCAAGCCTCATTGAGGCTGGAGCCTTCGGGCATATCATTGATCCCGTCACGGACCGTCCTGTGAAGAGCACCTTTGCCGTGAGCGTGGTCGCTCCGACCGGGACCCAGACGGACGGGCTTTCGCTGACGTTGTTTATGATGGGACCCGACGCCGGAAAGCTGCTGGTTAAGAAGAAGCTTCCGCATACCGCTGCTATCTGGGTGTGGCCTTCGGGAAAATTCGAGATGGTCTCTGCCGGTCCTAAGATTCAGATAGGGAAGGGTCGTTGACACCGATGTGGATTCGAAGAGCTTGCTTTCTCATGCTTTGCCTGCTGCTGGCCGAGCCAGGGTGGGGCCGCGTTTTCATCCAGTGGACGGAACCCTCCATTCCTCCCGCCAAAACTCTGGGAGTTCGTGACGTTGTTGTTGCTTGGGAGTCGCATCCGCCCGGATTGATGAAAACGGCAAGAAGTGAAGACTATCATGTTTTCGCAGAGGTGAGCGCGGAACAAGCCAAGGCGGCCGCAGAGGCGGCCACAACCGATGGCTTGGCCGGGATCATTGTCAAGGCTTCCGGAGCCAGCCCCGACGCCGAGAGCGATGATCACCTGATTCGAACCCTTCGATCGGCATATCCCGGGCTTTCTGTCTTGTTGCTGGAGCCGGGTGGTAAACAGCCGCAGTTGCGAGGAACCACCGTGGTCAGCCGGAATGGCTTTCTCGCGGTTTCAAGCCCCACGCGGCAGCCCTGGATCGATTTCAACGTCGCCTTAATTCGATATGAGCGGGTGTATCGTCCTGCCGAGGCGCCCTTGCTCGATTACCCCTGGGAGTTGACGGGCGCTCTCGAAGACCGGCTTGGGCCGCGGACGGAGGATTACGCGCTGGCAGTTGCTGAGGCGGGAACTTTCCATGCCGACCTCATTCTGAACCTCCACAAGCATTTGCAACAGGAACTTATTGAGGGAAGCGCGGAAGGTTTGAAGGCTTGGAAACAGATCAGGAGTTATATCGATTTTTATTCCGGAAACAGCGGCGCGAAGGCAGGGGAGGTTGCCAACACGGGCGTCGTCACGGGCGATTACGATTCAGCATACGAAGAGATGAATCTTCTGGGCCGTCACAATATCCCGTTTCGCGTCGTTACGCCTCGGGAACTTTCGGCCGGGCGGCTTGCGGGGCTTGATTTGATGGTGATCTTCAGCCCGATGGATGCGGTGGCGACACGCGCGGTTTCCGATTTTGCCGCCAAGGGCGGAATTGCGGTTCTTACAGGCCAGCAAGGGCAGTTTCCGTGGCGCGCGGAAGAGCCGATTCAAAAGAATGAAAATGCCGTGACCTACCGATTTGGGAAGGGAAAGGTGGTTGAGCTTTCTACGCCTATTGTGAACCCGGACGCCTTCGCCGAGGATATCCGCCGGCTCTTGCCTGCTCAGCAGCAACTGATCGGTTTATGGAACGCCCTGACAGTGGTCTCAGCAGTTTACCGGCAAATGGGAAAACCGGGAGTGGCGGTCGATCTCGCCAACTTCGCCGAGGAGCCGCTTCGGGTGCAGGTGCGCCTTAAAGGAGACTTCTCAGTTGCCCGCTATGGAACTCCGGAGCGGGGATGCTGCGTTACACTCCAACTCAGCCATGCGCAAGGTTTCACGCAATTCGTGGTTCCCGATCTGCGGATTGGAGGCACGGTTCACCTTGAAGCCACGCCATAAAGAGGGCGTCAAGCCGTGCGGCTGAGGTGATAAACCGTAATTTCGGGCGGAGCGTCAAAGCGAATCGGAAATGCGATGGTCCCGATCCCACGATTCACGTAAAGCTGCCCGCCCGGCTTTCCGAACCAGCCGCGAACGTAGGGAGTGATCAGGCGCGCCGGAGAAAGATCCACATTCACAAATTCCAGCGCCACTTGCCCTCCGTGGGTGTGGCCGGCGAGGCTCAGGTCAATGCCGAGTTCTGCGGCGCGGTCGAAAGTGTTGGGATTGTGGCTGAGCAAAATGTTGACTGCGCCGGGCATCACCAGCCGGTCCACGCCCTCGAGATAGGTTTTGACGTGGCCTCTACCTGACCTGCCGAAATGAGACCGGGCCTGGAAATCCACGCCGATCAGATTGATGTAATCCTTCCCAATAAAAACCGGTCGCTGCTCTTGGCGGAGAATCCGGATGCCACGACCGGCGAAAAGGCGGGTGATGGAATCCTCTGTATGCGTCCAGATTTCATGGTTCCCAAGGCAACCGAACACACCGTAAGGAGCCTGGAGTCCAGAGAGCGCATCCACCACGGCATATTGCGTGGAAGCGTCCCAGGTGACGTAATCGCCGGTGACGGTGATGAGGTCCGGCTTGAGACGGTTTGAAATTTCAGCAACGCGGCGAATCTGCTCCCCGGTCATAAAAGGGCCGATGTGGAGGTCCGAAAGCTGAAGGATACTGAAACCTTCGAACGCGCGAGGCAATCTTGGGAGCACGATGCGCTGATGCGTCGTCTTCAGATTCAAACGCCCGTAAAAGACGCCATAGGCGCCGGCAACAAACGGAGCGGCACTCAGAGTGGTTGCAGCCTTCTTGAAAAACTGGCGGCGATCGGGCAGCGCTCGGGCGGGACTTGCATCGTCGTTTGTCGCGAGCGGAAGGGCCGTGCCGCGGCTCGTTGTCTTCCGACGGCGGCGAAAAGGCCAGAGCGACGCTTCGACGAGCAGCGTGCAGCCCCGGACGAGAAGATAAACCGCAAGGCCCAGAACGGATCCAAAGAGCCACCAGAGAAAAGGAGCCTCAAGTAAAGCCGCGCTCAGCGTCAGCCGGGTGGGGCTCAGCGTCCGCCTTATGCCAAAACCATGAACGAAGAGAACGACATAAAGCGCGATTCCCGCAATGTCCAGCGCGCGTTTTAAGATCGGGTTCTTGATGAGCCGTTGCTTCCATCGCCGGATTTTGATGATCCAGAAAATCTGGCTGGCAATGAAAAAGAGAAGGAACGAAAGGGAGACCAAGCCTCGCAGGGACATCGCAAAATGAAGCAGGCGATGCATACCTTTCAGCTTTGCGTCTTATTACCGCTCTTGTCAATAGTTTCGCGTGGTTGGAAGGCCCGGCGCATTCCAGATATAATGCTGATTCAGCAAATCCGGCGGCGGAGCTGCTCCCCGAGCTCAAAACTGAGAAGCTGCCTTGAAAATACGCCCCTTGTCGCCCCCGTGAAAGCAGGGTCCAGGCTCCCTTTGCCGGGCAAGGTTGATTCCCGCTTGCGCGGGAATGACTTCGGCGTCATTTTCATGCTTCGCAGTCGCCGCAAAGCGACATGACTGGCTGTGAAAAAATTAACGGTTGCAGGGGTTTTCAGCAACCCTTCAGAGGGTCACGGGTGGATTGTGTCTGATCCGACGGTGAGCGCCGAATTCGAAAAGCGGGTTGTATATAACATCGGGGATATCCTCCGCATCCTGCCCCACCGTTATCCCTTTCTGCTCGTGGATCGCATCGTCGAGCTCGAGCCGGAAAGGCGGATTGTGGGCCTGAAGAACGTCACCGTGAATGAGGAATTTTTCCAGGGTCATTTCCCGGAAGCGCCGGTGATGCCGGGCGTCCTGATTATAGAATCCATGGCGCAGGTGGCGGGGGTGCTGATTTATCGTGACCTGCCGGATAAGGAGAAAAAGCTGATTTATTTTACGGGGATCGAAAACGCCAAATTCCGCCGCCCGGTGATCCCCGGAGACCAGATCCTGGTGGAGATGGAACTCCTCAGCCGGCGAAACAATTTCGGCAAGATGGCTGGCCGCGCGACCGTGGAAGGAAAGCTGGTTGCGGAAGCCACTGTCCTTTTTGCAATCGTCGATCGTCCCCCAAAATGAAAGTTCACCCTACCGCCATCATTGATGCAGGAGCGCGCATCGCCTGCACCGTCACCGTAGGCCCTTACAGCATTATCGGGGAAGACGTGGAGCTGGGCGAAGGCTGCGAAGTGATGTCCCATGTTGTCCTTCACGGGCCGACGCGGGCCGGCAAAGAGAATCGGTTCTTTCCTTATGCTTCGATCGGGCTGGATCCCCAGGATATGAAGTATGCGGGAGAAAGAACGTATCTTGAGATCGGCAGCCACAACGTTTTTCGCGAGTTCGTCACGGTGCATCGTGGCACGGCCGAGGGCGGCGGCGTCACGCGAATTGGCAGCCACAATCTGCTGATGGCCTACGTGCACATCGCTCACGATTGTCAGCTTGGGGATAACATCGTCATGGCGAACGGCGCCTCGCTCGCCGGCCACGTGGAAATCGGCGATCACGCCATGGTGGGCGCTTTCTGCGGCATCCATCAATTCTGCCGGATCGGCGCTTTCAGCTTCCTGGGAAGCTACACCGTCGTGAACAAAGACATTCTGCCCTATTCAAAGACCACCGCTCCGCGCCCGATGGAAGTGCTGGGATCGAACCGCATCGGACTGGAGCGGCGGGGATTGAGCAAGGCGGAGATGGATGAGATCGCGGAGGCTTTTCGCCTGCTCATCCGATCGAAGCTGAATACGACGCAGGCGCTCGAGGCCATTGAAGCTCGCGGCTTTCAATCGCCCCACGTCCACGCCCTCATCGACTTCATCCGGACTTCGGAACGAGGTGTCGTGAAGTAAGGGAAGTGAGCCATTGAATCATTGGTTCATCAACTCAATGGCGCAATGATTCAATGACTCAATCCACCGCTTCTTCGGTCCCGCGCTTCGCTGTCATTGCCGGCAACGGTCGCTTTCCTTTCCTTGTCCTGGAAGCCGCCCGACAGCAGAATATCCATCCTGTCGTTATCGCGATCCGCGAAGAGGCTTCGCCAGACCT
>JASHTR010000126.1 GCA_030040455.1 Terriglobia bacterium
CAGGCGTGAGGAGATCGCATCATGACTCCCTCAATCACCGCCTGCCCGCCCACAAGCACTTCTTCCGCTCCCTGTACGGCAGGAAGCAATGCCAGCCGCGCCGCCTTGCGAAGATATGAAAGCATATCCTTAGTTAAAGATGCACCCATTATGGCTGCTGATTCACCGCCGCCCACTACCCTCCCCTTAAATCATACACCAGCACCGCACGGTGAGTTCTACGCGCCGGCTGGTGCCCCCACCAGCGATACATTGACAGGCTTTCTACGCACATGTAAAACTGGCTGAGGCGTAATGTTTCTTTGCAGTTGAATGCGCCCGTAGCTCAGCTGGATAGAGCACTTGCCTACGAAGCAAGGGGTCGGGTGTTCGAATCACCCCGGGCGTACCAACCCACCCTGGTTTCAGTAACTTACGACAGGTAAATCGAACCGTTCTTGACCGAGCAGTCGGATGGGAACAAAAGCTAAAATGCGCAGCCGGTCTCACGGGTGGGTCACTATCTCCCGGAGAATGAATGCATTATCAGCATGAATAGGTCCGGCGGGGCAAGCGTGTCAACACCGCTCCTGAGCTTCATTTCAATCGTTGCTGTTGTAAACAAGAGACTTGGTCGGATCGGTGAGCACTTGCTGTGAAAGCAAGGGGTCAAAGTGGTTCTCGACGGCCATCACACAATTCCGTTCCCCAGCTCCGATAGTGTGCATGACTGAAGTCGGACACTGAATCAACAGGAATGACTTAGGGCCGGACTCTTGGCTTTGTACTGACACACACGTCTCCTTATGTTCCATCCCCCAGCTTCATCGCCCGCCGCACGCGCTCCGCAATAAACGCACAGAATGGCCCAATGTCCACGTCTATGCTGGCGCTGTCGAGCGCGGTCAAGTAGGCATTCCTGTCCTCGACGCGAATGACGGTCCAGGGATAGCCGCCTGAAGCCAGCATCACGTTCATCAGGAAACGCGCCATCCGCCCGTTGCCGTCAGGGTAAGGATGAATGTAACCGAACAGCCAGTGCCCCAGCACGGCGCGGACGGAAGGTTCTGTTTCCTGTTCGAGCAGATCGAAGAATGTTGGCATCGCATCGCGCACCACTTCCCATCGGGGAGGAACATACCGGGAGGTGCGTATATAAACCGGAGTTTTACGGTAACCGGCCAGTGCCCCGGCTTCAATCAGGCCCGCCCTGACGCACGGCTGAAACAACTCGCGGTACCAGTCCTTATGGGCGGCGCGCGCGCGCGCGCCGGGATTCTCGCCTTTGAGAACCTCCCCGACCGAAGTCTTCACAAGCTGGAAGGCCTGCCAATATCCGCGCGCCGCCAGCGCGTCGCGGCTCTTGCGGTCATCCTCATGATGGTCCGGGTCCCAGTTTCCTTCCCGTACCCGCTCGATAACGGCAGGGGTGACGGAGTAGCCTTCAATCGAGAGCGAGTGATAGGCGTCGCTTTTGTAGATTTCATCTACGGATTTTAAGTACGCAGCCTTGTTCTTTGGCAATCCCGGCGCTTTCGGAAACGCTTTAATGATGGCCTCCCGCATCGTCTCCCACATCATTTCCAGACGGCCGACGATGGGGGTGGTTGCCTTCGTACTTGAGGCGAATATCTGCCCGCCCTCGAAAGGATTGCTTTCGCGCACGTCATAGCCAGCGATCCTCATCGTAGAGAGCAGCTCGTCGGCCAGCTTCGGCTTACCGATCTGGCGGAAGGCTCCGGCCAGATAACCGGCTTTCGCGGAGTGACCGCCGTTCAGCAGAAGGCGCAGCAGGTCAGAGGCATCAGCGAAGCTCGCCAGTGCCACTTGCGTCTCGACCGGATTGCGGGCGAAGAAGCTCTCCGGTACCCTCACGATGGCCGCCACCGGCGAGAAGAGTCGCAGGCCGTCCCTCACCACGAGGTCCGTTGATGGCGGCATTTCGGGAACCCGGAGGTCATAGAGCGAAGTGTTGAAGGGGAGGTTGATCGCGTTGTTTCCGCCCTTCGGACTATTCACGACTACCTGGTCCGGGATGACGGTTTTTTCGCCGTGAAGTGAAAGCGACAACTCCGCTGAAAAATACCATTCCTCGTCGAAGCGCTCGTTGCAGTACCGGGCGCAGAATTCCCAGAATGACGTATACCACGGTGTACTGTCGCCCTCGCGGACGTGCGGACTGCAGGAGATCAGCCAGCCTTTCATGACTCCCTGAAGGAAGCCGTTGCCGACCAGCCGTTCACGGTTGACGCGGCTTAACTCATCTGACTTGAATACACGTCGACCCCATTTTTGAAGCGCCTTCAGCGCATCGAGGGATTCGGCCAGTTTTTCATTCGGCGTCGGCATGGCTCACTGGTTTCGGGTCGCTGCAAGTATATCATGTCGTGTAGATACAAGTATATTATGCCGAGCAATTACAAGTCAACCGTGTTGCGTAAATACAAGTCTATTGTGCTTCTTAATTGAAGATACTGCACTGCTTTATGTGCTTGCCTGTCTTCAGCAGTAGCCTTCACACGTGGCGCCCCACGTTTTGTTCCCAGCATGTCCGAACAGCTCGCCCTGTTCGGGGCCACCTGAGCCGCGCCATCATCATTACCGGCACTACCACCACCCGCCGGTGCCGCCCATGCCTTACAATGCCAACCGGCAGTTGTCGTAGAGTGATTTGGTGATCCTGCCGTGGATTCGTAGCAACCCTAGCGACTTTGGTGATCGAGCCGCAGACTCCCCATCCAATGGTGGCGAAGCCGCGCCACCTCCGAAACATGGATGTCGGGTGGAGGTCTCGGGTTTGGGCCGAGTAGCCAGTTTGGTCATAGAGCTCCTCGATTAACTCGGGACGCGCAACGACCTCATCGATCGTATGAACGATCAACAGGTCGTTCAGCAGAGTATCGCTGTAAACCACAACCAAGAGGTCAGCTAGCATCACGGGGTAGGTAATCGGTGGTTGCTTTTGAAGGCGCTCTCGCATCCGCTCTACAACGCGATCTACAATTTCGCCGGGTACACCACGTATCCCTCCCAACCGGAGAAACCAGTCGTCGTCCTTCCAATGGGCAATGGGTTTC
>JASHTR010000127.1 GCA_030040455.1 Terriglobia bacterium
TGCCCGCGCTCCATGTATTCATTGAGCGTGGCCGTGCCGCTTGCCACCAGGAACGTGCCAAGCAATGTATTCAGAAGCAGTGTCAGGCGAAATGGTCCGCTGGACCCCAGGTAGAAGCCCGCCAGCGTGGTGACCACCACCAGGAGGTTGACTTCCGGTTTGGTCAACATCCAGTAATCCGCGACTTTGCTTTTGAGCGTTCCTTGCATACCCGGCCTACACGAACTTCCCGTCACCCTCTTCATCATAAATTTCCAGACCGCTTCTTTGCGGGCCGATCTCCAACGGCGGGCCGTCTTGAATTCACAGGCAGTTTTCGTCCTTCGAGCTGAACCCTGCCCATCCCAATTGTCCTTTTCAGGTTACCTGATCTTAGTAAGGTAGTTTAACGGCTTCGTCTTGTTCCTGTAAAGACGCACGCTCATTGGCACATAATGCCTCAGAAGATGTGAAGAGATGAATCCCCTCTCGCATAAACGCCAATTCGCATAGAAACGCAAATCTGACGCATCCAATTGATATGCGGACCACCCCATCCAGGCACGCGGGGGGGAATGCAGGATGTGGGGCGAGGAACCGCTGGGCCTAGGCCCGGGTGAAGGGCGGCCGGGCAATTCTTAGAAAACGTGGAGATGGAGCGTCAGGTACTTTTTGGGGTTCTTCCTGAACTCTGCAAGAAAATCCCGGAGCGACGCCGCGCTTTCCGCGAGATTTTGATAAAGCTTGTTATCGGTGGAAAGCAGGCCGAGCGATCCTTCTCCATTTGCCATTCGCCCGGTGATGGTGTTGAGGTTCGCCGCGGTCTGGTTCATCCGATCGAAGAGTTGAGGGTTGGTGGCAAGCTTGCCAAGCGTCCCTTTGCCTTGGTTGATGCCCGTCATCAGGTCATGCGCCTCCAGGAGCGTGCTATTGAGATTGTTATACACCGAGGGATCGTTGATCAGCTTGGCAAGCGTGCCCGGGCCGTGCTGGATTTGATCCATCATCTCATTCGCCCGATCGACGGTGGAATTCAGTTTCTGATAAAGCGCGTCGCTCGAAACAAGCTGGCCGATTGTGCCATGTCCCTCAGTAATTTGCGTCAGGGTATTCTGCAATTTGGTCACCGTGTCATTCATCCGATTATAAAGAGTCGGATCGTAGATGAATTTCCCAATCGTTCCGTGGCCCGTGGTGATTTGATTGGTGATGTCGTTCAATTTAGAGCTCAGCGTGGTCAGATTGGAGAGAACATCATTGGCATTCTGGACCACTTTCTTGATATCTGCGCTTGGTTCGGTTTTTACTTCGCCCTGGGCCGGCAAGGAGGGCTGAGCGGCGCTCCCGCGGGTGATATTCACAAAGCTCTCTCCGAGCAGCCCGGCCGTTTGAATGCTTGCCACGGAATCGCTGCGAATATCGTGCTGAAACCCCTGCGAGATTTTCATATCCACTTCCACGGCTCGGTTCGGATCCGTGGAGGTCGAAAGTCTGATCCTGCTGACGCTGCCTACTGGCACGCCGGCCAACTGCACTTGTGAGCCTTCCCTCAGACCCTGAACCTCCGAGAAGTAGGCCCTCAGCAGGAAATGGCCCCGCAGCACTCCCAAGGGCCCGCTGACAAAGAGGATGCCAACCACGATGATCAGCAGGGCAACTCCCACCATCACACCCACTCGAAGCTGTCCCCAGGTGAGTTCTTTGCGTTGAGGCATAATTCGCGCTCCTTCCTGAAACCCATTGTATTAGAAAGTGGCAGCCACGGTGGGCGCTTTTCCAACCGGACCGCCCTGTTTGGCGCAGGAGGTGCGCAGGGCTCGTTGTTTAGCTCTGCGGCTCTTCAAGACTATTCATCCGGGAACGATCTGGAAAAGCCGCAGCGCTGAGAGTCGAACGATGAGCCACCCCACCTCGCTACGACATAAACTTCACAAGATACGGGTCGGTTGCATTGGCCAGATCTTCCTGCGTGCCGTGGAAATAAAACTGCCCGTCGCGAAGAACAGCGAATTGCGTCGAGGGCAGCCCTCGCTCGAGGCCGTCGGGAACCCGGGGAACCAGCTTCCGCATCCGGGACGAAAAGACGTAATTGCTAAGGAAAAACGCGTCCTGGAGGCGCTGCGTCACCAGGACGGAGGAGACCTGCTGGATGTCACGAAGCTTAGCGATGAGAATATTAATGGTGTTGGCGGTTATAGGGTCAAGGCCCGCTGTGGGCGAATCGTAAAGCATAATCGCCGGATGGTTTATTATCGAGCGCGCCAAAGAAACGCGCCGCCTCATGCCTCCGGATAGTTCTGAAGGCATTTTATCGATGGCGTCTTCCATCTCCACAAAACCCAGAACCTGGCGAACCGCCTGCTCGATGGCATCGTCGTCCAGCCGCGGCGACTCGCGAAGAGGATAGGCGACATTTTCATATACGGAAAGGGAGTCAAATAAAGCTCCCTCCTGAAAAACGATTCCCATATGCTTGCGAATGGGGTTAAGCTGCGTTTCGCGAAGGGATGTAATCTCTTGCCCTTCAATCAGGATTTCGCCTGAATCCGGCTTCAGAAGACCTGCCATCATCTTGAGCAAGACGGATTTTCCGCTTCCCGTAACGCCCAGCAGGATGAGCGTCCCTCCGCATTCCAATCGAAAGGAAACACCGGAAATCACCCGCTTTTCCTCAAAGGAAAGTGAAACGT
>JASHTR010000128.1 GCA_030040455.1 Terriglobia bacterium
TGATCTCCGCCGCCTGCCCCCAGGTGATCTTTTTCCCCATCGCCCGCAAAATTACTTCCTGAATTTTCATCGTCCGCTCCACGGCGACGGCACTGTAGTAGATCATGGGGTCCTCCCCCATGACCCTTACCATGCGCCGCATTCAAAGCGGACATTTCACTTGTCAATTCGACCGGACATATCATATGTCAACAACACTCCCTTAATGCCGACATTGAACCTGCGGGAATGGATATGTTAGGATGCGTGTTTTCTTGTTGTGAACAAGGAGTTGGCAGTGAAAACCTACGAAGGCTTGAATATCCGCAACGTTGCCTGCATCGGACACGGTCATACCGGCAAGACGCAACTGGTTTCCGCGCTGCTTTATACGGCAGGAATGGTCAACCGCCTGGGCAAGGTGGACGACGGCACTTCGGCGACCGATTACGACGAAGAAGAAATCCAGCGCAAGTTCTCGATCAGCGCGTCGCTTGCCTATGCCGAATGGGGCAAAACGAAGATCAATTTCATTGATACTCCCGGTTTTAACATTTTCCTCCACGAAACCGAAGCTGCGCTGGCGGCGGCAGACTCGGCTTTGCTTCTGGTGCACGCGGTGGGAGGAGTGGAAGTACAGACGGAAAGGACGTGGGGTTTTTGTGAGCGCTACAGATTGCCCTGTGTTTTTGTTGTCAACCAGATGGATCGCGACCGCGCCAGTTTTGAGCGAACCCTCAAAGCCCTCGGCGAAGCCTTTGGCCGCTCGGTGATCCCGGTCCAGTTGCCTTGGGGCGAGGAGAAGGATTTCCGTGGCGCCATCGATCTGGTTCGGATGAAGGCCTATTCCTACGATTCAAATGGCAGCGGGACGGCCCGGGAATCGGACATTCCGGCCGAATTTGCCGAAACGGCATCCAAAGCTCACGAAACGATGGTGGAGATGATCGCGGAAGGCAATGACCGGCTGATGGAAGAGTTCTTCGAGAAGGGAACGATTCCGCTTGAAAATCTTCTTCCCGGCCTGAAGGATGCCGTGCGTGAGCGCCGATTGTTTCCGGTGGTGGTGGCGGCGGCATTGCCGAATATTGGGTCACAGGGCCTGCTGGATTTCATCACCACGTATTTGCCATCGCCGCTGGATCGCGGCGAATGGGAAGGGCAGGCTCCGGAGACGGGCGCCGCCAGGCGCAAGATCGCGGACGGGGAGCCGCTGGCCGTCTACGTCTTCAAGACGCTGGCCGATCCTTTTGCGGGCCGTGTAAGCTGTTTCAAAGTGCTTTCAGGCGTCCTGAAAAACGAAGCGACCCTCTCTAATTTTAATCGCGGCGCGACGGAGAAGTTTTCGCACATCTCGGTGGTGCAAGGCAAAACGCAGACGCCGGTGGGAGAACTCCATGCGGGCGATCTCGGCGCGGTAGCCAAACTCAAGGATACGCTGACCGGCGACACGCTCGGCGACAAGTCCGCTCCTGTCCTCTATCCGAAGGTCAAGCTTGCGGAGCCGGCCATTTCTTTCGCCATCGAGCCCAAATCGCGGGGAGACGAGGACAAGCTCTCAACGGCAATCCACCGCATGTTGGAAGAGGATCTCCTGCTGCGCTTTTCGCGTGATCCGCAAACCAATGAGTTTCTCCTGGCGGGTTCCGGGCAGCAGCACGTTGAAGTGGCCGTTTCCAAGCTGAAACGCCGCTTTAATGTGGAAGTAACGCTGAAGGCGCCCAAGATTCCTTACCGCGAGACGATTCGGGCCAAGGCGGAGGCACAGGGCAAACACAAGAAGCAGACGGGCGGCCACGGGCAATACGGTGATTGTTGGATCAGGATGGACCCCCTGCCGCGAAGCGCGGGGTTCGAGTTTGTAAACGACATCTTCGGGGGGGCTATCCCCCGCAATTTCGTTCCGGCCGTGGAAAAGGGAATAATCGAAGCGGCTGCCAAAGGATATTTGGCCGGATATCCGGTGGTGGATTTTCGCGCGACCGTGTTCGATGGGTCCTACCACGAGGTGGATTCCTCGGAAATCGCCTTTAAGCTTGCGGGGTCCAAGGCCTTTAAAGCCTGCATGACGCAGGCAAAGCCTTGCCTGCTCGAGCCGGTGATGAACATTGAAATCACCGTGCCGGAAAATTATTCGGGTGATATCATGGGCAATCTCAACAGCCGCCGGGGCCGCATTCAGGGGATGGATTCGAAAGGTGGTTCCACCATCATCAAGGCGCAGGCGCCGCTCGCCGAAATGCTCACCTATGCGTCGGACCTCACTTCGATGACGCAGGGTCGTGGCTCCTACTCCATGGAATACTCCCACTATGATGTTGTGCCGCCACAAATCTCTGACAAGATTGTCACCGCTGCCCGCGCCGCAGGGCATGGAAAGGAAGAGGAAGAGGAGTAAGCGCAGGGCGCAAACCATAGATCGTAGACCGGCAGGAATATCGCCGCGATGTGGTCTACGCTCTACGATCGACGCTCTACCTAAAACATGTTTCTTCCCCATGCCTATTGGGCAGCGCTCTTGATGACCATCCTCTCCATGCTGTGTTGGGGGAGCTGGTCGAACACGCAGAAGCTCGTCAAAAGCTGGCGTTTCGAGCTTTTTTACTGGGACTACATCTGGGGCGTCCTGTTGTTGACCGTGGCTGCAGGCCTTACGCTGGGTCGGCTTAGCCCGTCAAGTCCGCAAAGTTTTTTCAACAGCCTCGCCTCAGCCAGTTGGCATAACATCCTCTATGGCTTTCTGGCGGGCTTCATCTTCAACTTTGGCAATCTGTTTATTGTGGCCGCCATTGCCGTGGCCGGGCTGGCGGTAGCATTCCCGGTTTCAATTGGTGTGTCGCTGGTTGTCAGCTCTATTTTGGATTACGTGGTGACCCCCAGGGGAAATCCGTGGCTCCTTTTTGGCGGCGTGGTTCTGGTGTGCGTGGCGATGGTCTTTGACGGGCTGGCATACGGCAAAGCTTCCGGCGGTGCCAAGGTGACAATACGCGGTATTGTCCTGTGCGTCCTTTCCGGACTTGGGCTGGGGCTTTTTTATCCTCTGATTGCCAAGTCACTCCAGGGCGAGGGCCGCCTGGGTCCTTATAGTGTCGCCTTCGTTTTTGTTCTGGGCGCCGTGGTCTCCACGTTTCCATTCAACTATACCTTTATGCGACGACCGATTGTGGGGGCGAAACTCACGATCCGTGACTACTTTCACGGCACGGGCCGCGAACACCTCTTGGGAGTCGTTGGAGGCGTCATCTGGGCCGTAGGGACCATTTCAAACTTCATTGCTTCCGACGTCCAGACGGTCGGCCCGGCCGTATCCTACGCGCTGGGCGGGGGGGCTACGCTGGTGGCGGTTTTGTGGGGACTCATTGTGTGGAAAGAATTCCGGGATGCGCCGAAAGTCGCCTACCTGTTGCTCAATCTCATGTTTGTCTTTTTCCTGGCGGGACTTGTCTCCGTCGCCTTGGCGCCCGTGATAGGGTAATGGGATCGTCAAAAACGGCCGTTTGATTTGGAAGACGATGCTGCAGAAAATCCCGATCCTGCTCGATACTGACATTGGCGGGGATATTGACGATGCCTTTGCCCTGGCGCTTATCCTGCGCAGCCCTGAGCTGAGGCTGTTGGGCGTCACCACGGTGAGCGGCGATACGCTCGCCCGCGCGCGCATTGCGGCGAAAATGTTGTGGCAGGCAGGAGAGCGCAGAGTTCCGGTGGTGCCGGGCGAGCGCGGGAAAGGCGTCCTGGTGGTGGATCAGGCTCCCTGGGCCGCAAAGTTTTCGAGTCCCCGGTTGCTCAGCCAAAGCGCCGTTGATTTCCTTGATGAGCAGTTCAGCCGCTATCCGGGAAGGATCACGCTGGTCGCGATTGGTCCGCTCACCAATATCGGAGCGCTCCTCCGCCGCGACCCGGCCGTGGCGGCGAAAATCAAGCGCATCGTGATGATGGGCGGCTCCATCGCGCGCGGTTACGACCACCATCACACGGCAGACAGCGAATATAACATCAAGATGGATGTAGAGGCGGCGCAGGTTGTGTTCAGTGCCGGCGTTCCTATTCTCATGGCCCCGCTCGATGTCACCGCGATGCTCGAGCTGGACGCCAAAGGACGGCACCGCGTTTTCAGCCACGGAACGGTCCTCACAAGCGCCCTCGCCGCCCTTTATATGCTATGGGGGCGTCCTACGCCGGTTCTGTACGATCCGATGGCGGTCGCGTTGCTACTCCGGCCCCGCCTCTCGAAGACCAGACCGCTTGCCATTCACGTCGATCGAAAAGGTTATACCCGCGTCATGGCCGGAAAGAAGCCGAACGCCGTGGTGGGCCTTCATGCCGACGCGAAAGAGTTTTTTGCTTTTTATCTGAGCCGGGTCGTGCCGAGGGGTTAGGGGCGCAGCTTGCCGCGCCTCGCGCTGGAGTCGTGCAAACAGAATCGTACAAACATCCTGCATCAAAGCGCATTTTGGTTTACAATGCGTCACAATTCATTTTTTACTGAGGGAGGCAAAGACATGCTGACACGACGGGATTTTCTGGGAGGAACGCTGGGTGGAATTGCCGCGGGCGCGACAGCCGCCGGGGCCAACGCCTGGGGTGCGGGAAGGCTTGCCTGGCCTAAACCTATTGGCCTGGAGCTCTACACCGTGCGTCAACTCATGGCGCAGAATCCCGCTGAAACCTTGAAGCAGGTTGCCGCCGTGGGTTACCAAGAGGTCGAGATTGCTCCTTATCCCAACCCCGGTGCCATTAAGCAGGACTTGCGTTCTGCCGGACTTACAGCGCCAAGTGGCTACTTCAATGTTCCAAAAACCTTGGACCCTGATTGGAAGAAGGCGGTGGACGTGGCTCGCCTTTATGGCCTGCGCTACCTCGTGGTGGGAGATAACCCCAAGCTCGACGCAGACGCCTGGCGGCGCCGCGCCGATTTCTTCAATCAGTGCGGCAGACTATCACTCCAGGCGGGAATTCAGTTCTGCTATCACGCCCACTTCCACGAATTGGCCACAGTGGATCACACCACCGGCTACGACATTCTGCTCGAGCGCTGCGATCCCAAGCTCTTGAAGATGGAAATGGATATTTTTTGGGTCACTTACGCGGGCAAAGACCCGCTCACTTATTGGCGACGCTATCCGGGTCGATTCCCGCTGCTCCACATCAAGGACTTGACGAAGGGCGTCGCCGTCAACCCATACCAATCCCCAAGCCCCGGAAGTCCTAACCCGTTTGCGCCGGTGGGACAAGGGCGCATTGACTGGCGAAGGATTTTCGCTCACGTGCATGAAGCTGGCGCGAAGCATATTTTCGTTGAGCAGGACCAGTGCAACGGCTCGCCGTTGGATGCCATCAGGATCAGCTTCAACTATCTGAAGAACCTGCGGCTAAGCTGAAAATGACTTCTTCAGCCAAGGTGAGGCTCTTCATGCCCAACGTTCAGGCGTTGCTGAGGTTCCTGCGGAAGCGGGGATAGCCCGACAGGGTGTCATCTCATTATTGCGTACCCTGCGCGGCGGAGCCGCAACCAAATGTCATTCCGAGGAGCGGAGCGACGAGAAATCCCGCTCGGCGCCGCAGAGCGAGATTTCTCGCTCTGCTCGGAATGACACCTTCCAAGGTCTTGCCAAGGTAACGAGAACTTACGACCTTGCAAAACAGGAGGATTCGATGAAAAAAGTTTGGCTTGCTTTATTGCTACTCGGGATCGCGCTCTTGACGCTGCCGGCCTTCAGCGCCCCAAAGAATGCGACTGAGCCTGTTGTCGCGGGCACAACCAAGGGGAATACGGGCTGCGCGATTCTGGCAAAGGGGATGCCGCCCAAGGGCAAGCTTCTTTTCGCCGGCGTCATCTACGTCCGCACCCAATATAGCGTTCTCGAGACGTTCAACGCCAAGCTGCTCAAGCAAAAGTATACGGGCCAGGGTGAGATCAACGATCTGAACCAGTTCGCCGTCAAGAACAAGATCAAGCTCGTTGTCATCCCCTCGAAGCACACCGACGATCAGCTCGAAGAAGCCAGGAAACTCTGCAAAGAATAGGCCGGTCCACAGCCTATTCCTGCCTGAACTGCTGCAACTTTGCCATGATGCGGTCGTGAATCCAGTGCGGGTCCCACCACTCGGTTGGGTCCACCGGGATGCCATCCAGATAAACCCCAAAATGCAGGTGATCGCCGCCGGCCAAGCCCGTGGAGTCGCTGTGTCCGATCAACTGTCCCCGCTTCACCAAGGCGCCGGGTTTTACGTTCCATGAGGCAAGGTGCCCATAAAGAGTTTGCAAGCCGCAGCCGTGATCGATGATCACCACGTTGCCGAAAATATCGAACCAGCCCGCATAGATCACCTGGCCGTCGTTCGCGGCGACAACTGGCGTGTGGGCTACCACGGCAAGGTCAAACCCAAGATGCACTTCGTGGTCGATGACCTGGCCGTTGTAAACGTAGGTTCGGAAATCCGCGAAGGGTGATTCCACCTTCGAATTGGCAAGCTGAATGAATGGCTGGCTCCACATGAGCTTGGGATTCGTCTGTTTGGAAAATCGAACGAGCCGCTGTTTATCGATAATGCGAAGGTTGTGATTGATCTCAACGTAGTTTTTCACCAGGCTTCCCTGGTCCTCGATGGCCGTTGTCTGGCTTAAAATCGGCGGGACAACCCGTTGCAGGTAAGCATCGTCAATGGTTAATGTGCTCGAATGGAACTTCTTAGGGAAAACCCGGTAAGTGAAGCTGGCAATCGTCGCGTTGCCCGCATCGTCGTCGGCCACGATGTGCGCTGGTGTATTGGGATCAATGTTGTAAGGAAAGGCGAAGATGCTGAATCGCGTCAGAGGCTGCGATTCGCTGATGGGCCAGCTCGGGAAGAAATAGTCGCCGACTTGGACACCCGAGCGCACGGTGCCGGGCGAAACGTTGAAAACCACCATGTCGCACCCGCCCAAGTTGATGTAATGCTGGGTGGTAAGCACTTCTACCTGTGGCGGCATGAAGCGTACCGGCAAGCTCAGCGTCAGGCGAGCCTCTCCGCCGCGAAAGAAACGTCCCCATGAATCATTGAGCGCGATGACGCGTAGCGTCGCGCGTCCCGGGCGCAACTGCGGCACGCCTCTCCTTCCTGCCTGGGCCGAGGCGCGCACGGTATAGCCCGCGCCTTTTGCAACCTGCTGAACTGTGACGGGCACGCGGAATACCTGCCCGTTCTGCTCGATGGATATAGCGACCCGGCTGATGGGGTAGCGAGGATCGTGGACGATGAATTCGACGATGCGGCTCAGGCCGAGACCTCGGATGGTCTCGGCAGGTTTGATGGAGGGTGCCGGATTACTGAAAAGCTTAAGACCCAGCGCCACCACGATTAGGACAATGATAA
>JASHTR010000129.1 GCA_030040455.1 Terriglobia bacterium
ATGGGGTGGGCGCGCTCGCCACCGCGACCACGGTGGTGGTGGTGACGATGGCCAAATTCACGGAGGGGGCATGGGTGACGGTCATTCTGATTCCAGCCATGATTATTCTCATGCTGACCGTTCACCATCATTACCGCCGCGTGGCAACCGAAATTGCAGCTCCAAAGCCGTTGGATCTTTCCCGGCTCCAGCCGCCACTCATCGTCGTGCCAGTGACCGGCTGGAATAAGGTGGTTGAATCGGGCCTGCGGTTTGCTTTGACGCTTTCGCACGATGTGTTCGTGGTTCACGTCGCAGCGAGTGAAGAGACCGATGAGATAAACAAAAACTGGAAACGATTGGTGGAGGATCCGGCTCGGGAGGCGGCTCTGCCTTTGCCTCGTCTCATCGTCCTTCCATCTCCCTATCGGTTTATTATCAGCCCGATCGTGGACTACGTTCTCGAGCTTGAGAAAGAAAATCCGGAACGGCAAATTGCCCTCTTGGTTCCGGAGCTGGTGGAGCCACACTGGTATCAGTATTTCCTTCACAGCCAACGCACCAAATTACTGAAAGCGTTGCTGCTTCTGAAAGGCAACCGGGGAACTATTATCATTTCAGTTCCGTGGTACTTGCAAGAGTAATGACCTCCGCGAGGCGAGGTATAGCCGGATGCTTAAGAGTACACCCACACCGTCAATCAGCGGAGTTTACCCTGAGCGAGAAATAGGGGTTCTTCCGCTTCCCTCAGCGTCAGAATGACAGCGAAGGGCTCGGAATGACGCGCTTTGGGAACGCATTTCGGCGACCTGCTATATCGAGATTGTGCCGGATAGAAGGCTCATGAGATTCATGAAAGTCTGGGCGCTTGTCGCGACGTCCTTCATTTTTGCCGCCCCGGGAACAGCACGGATGCTCCATGGGTCGGCACCCCCCAGCCTCAATACACAAAGAGGCTGCGCGCGAATAGCGCGAACGACGGGTGGCGCAGGGTTTTCCATCATTGGAAACTCTGCGTCTTGTCTGTCCATGCCAGCGGAAAAGCCGCAGAAAAGCGCGAACTCTGCGTTGCCCTGTGGGGTGGCAGGCGTTCAGGTTATCGACGCACAGGCTTCGGAAGCTGATGCGCTTCTCGCTAAGGGAGCCGCGGCCGTTCGCGCCGGGGATTGGACTGCCGCAGAGAGATGGCTGCGACAATCCCTCCGGGAGGACCCCCGCCTCGCCCGCGCCCATGCGCTCATGGGACTGGTATACGTAAAAGAAGGGCATCCCTCGGAAGCCCTCCTTGAGCTGAGAGAAGCTCACACGATTGAGCCTCGGAATCCCGACTACGCCTATGACTATGCCGTGCTGCTCGTCGAAGCGCGACATTTTGCACCTGCTGTGCCCATTCTGGAGGAGCTTCACCATCAATCACCCTCCTCACGGGACGTCCTGGTGAACCTGGCGCGCGCCTATGCTGGTATCCGCGACCGCGAGAAACTCTCAGACCTTGTAAAGGGCCTGCCCGGCCAATGTTACGAGGATGAAGACTTCTTGAAAAGCCTTGCGGAGCTTCTGGCGACGGCGCGAGAGGACGCAGCCGTTGAACAACTCTGGAAAGGCGCGATCCGGCGCAACCCTTCCCAGCAGTTGCCCTATGCAGCGCTTGCAGAATTATGGCTGGGTGAGGGCAAGGCAAAGCAGGCGCTGGCGCTGCTTGAACGAGCTCCTTCCGAGGCGCAAGGCCCGGTTTATCTCTATGCCTACGGTCAGGTTCAGTTAGCGGTACAGCACCCGAAGGCGGCCGCGACAGCCTTCCTCCGTCTCACTGAACTCATGCCCGAAAATGAGCGCGGATGGGAAGCCTTGATCCGTGCCCAGATGATGGATGATCATTTTCTTGATGCGGAAGAGAGCGCCCAGGCGGCGGCAAGCCGTTTCCCGAACAGCGCCCAATTCCAATATCAAGAAGCGGTGGGCGACTACCTGCTAGGCCGTTCCGCAGCGGCGGTCAACGCGCTCATGCCTGCGCTCGGGCGCGAGCCAGAAGCCAACGATCCCAGGGCGATCCTGCTCATGGCGGTTCTCCAGGCCGAAAACGGCCACTACGAGGAAGCATTGCGCTATTTCAAGTTGCTTCCGCGCCGCGGGGGAAGTTGCAATGCCCTCGCCTCTTATTTCTATGGCACCACCTTGTTACGGATGCACCAACCGGGGGAAGCCACTTTCCAATTGCGTTTAGCTCTTCAATGCCACCCGCATTTCGCGCTTGCAGAATATCGCCTGGGGCAGGCGTTGCTCCAAGCGAACCAGCCGAAAGCCGCTCTTGCCCGGTTCGAACAGGCAACACGGGACGATCCCAACCTGGCAGAGCCGTACTACGCCCTTGCCCAAGTCCGGCAGCGATTGGGCGATGCGGCCGGGGCGGCGGCGGCCCTCGACCGCTTCCATCGTCTTCACCAGCATGTAAATGAATCAGGCCGCAATCTGCTTCGCTCCACTCTCGGGCAATCCTCCGCGCGCCATGAGGAGTAAGACCTCCGCTAAAGTTGCTCCTCGGTGGGGCATATGCGAAACTGTGAGGCGGGGGGCTTTTGGGCGAATTCAATGAACTGTAAGCTTTAGAAGCATATTGTTTTATGTCCCGTGGATTGGACTTTGTCATCTTACACAGCTTCCCTGCTCCAGAGATGGAGGGCAAGTGGCGGGATTACCTTACTCAAGTAGAGTGTCCTGCCCACTACGATGCTCCCGAGTTTTTCCAAGAACCCTACTGGGAAGGAAAGAAACCCTTTGCGGTCCTGGCGATCGAAGATGGGCGCGTCTCCGGTGTGCTGACGGGTATTCACTTGCCCCACGAGGCCGTGGCAGGGCAGGTTTCCCGATCTCAAGTCTCCGTCGCCAAGACAAGCGATGCCGCAGCCGTCACCGGAATGCTCGCGCGGGGATTGCTCGAAGAGGGCCGCTCCGAGCCGCTGCTCACCGCCTATGCCTGGAACGGCACTGTTCCGGAAGATGGTTTCCACGCGCACGGGTTCCACAAAAGGTTGTGCCCCGGCGCCGTGATCCTCGACCTCAGCAAAGGTCCTGATACTCTCTTTCGCGAACTCCATACAATGCGACGGCGCAACATCCGCTATGCGACCCGCAACGGTGTGGAAGTTGCCCAAGCCCAAACCGTAGAGGACATCCGGGCATTCTATGATATCTATCATGCCTGGAGGATGACGCCCCGGAAAGAAATTCACGGAGAAGAGTTGCCCTATTCGCTTTTCGAAGGCTGGTTCCGGTTGAATCAGCGGAACCGCAAGTTTTTTCTTGCGCGCCACTCGGGAAGAATCATTGCGGGTTCTACTCTGCGGGTGTGCCCCGGAGGCTTGGTGGAGTACGCCAATAACAGCTCGCTTGACGAGTTCCTCCATTTGAAGCCGAACGACCTCATCTCCTGGAAGGCAATCGAGTGGGCGGCCGGAGCCGGCTTCAAGCGTTACTCCCTCGGAGCGTGCGGGAGGTTCCACCGTGAGTTTGGAGGCGCAGTCGTTCCTGTTGTCCGTTACCGCATGGACCAGACGTTTTTGAGACGGCATGACCTCGGCGAGAAGCTCCGGGACCGGGGCCGCGAAACCCTCAATAAGCTCCCAGCCGGGATCGAAAAAAGGATCCGCAAAACTTTGGGAATGTGATGATCAGGACCGGAAGGGCACGGTCCGGACCTTTCCCTTCCGGCCCGCCAATGGCACATCCATGAATCGTCTGCCTCAACCCAGCAACTTGGCAATCGAAGGACTGGTTCGATAGCCGCCCGTTGGGTGATAACAATAAATCACCTGAAGACGGTGATCGCTTTCCGGGGCAAGGCTCACCTCTTCGGTTGCCCAGCCGCGGTCTCGGAGAAGCACACTGAGGGGGGCAGCTTCCTTCGCGTCACGACCCAGGATAAACCGTTGGAACTGAAGGGCGGCAGCCTCGCCGAGCACGACGATGGTGCGAAGACGCGGAAAAATCTTTAGTTCGTCATGCAAGTGGCGGGAACAGTTTGCAAGCGCTCTCTCCGGCACCGGAGTCATCACGGCGTGGCAGCGTAAAGCGTCCGTTATGGCGAATCTTGCGGTGAATTCCCTGAAGTCTTTCACCCCCAACAACTCATAAAGCTGGGTAATAAACGGATCCATTAATTCCGGGTTGTTGTAAAGATACCGTCCCGGATTTAAGGGAGCATCTCGTCCAATAATCAGGGTGCTCACCAAACTTAAGTCGGGATAATCGCTCTTGAGATATTTCACCAGGAACTCGCGCGGCGGGAGAACGATGGAGGAAATCGCCGCGCAAGCACGGCAATTCTGAA
>JASHTR010000130.1 GCA_030040455.1 Terriglobia bacterium
CCGCTCCGAGTGGAATCTGAACGACAACCGGCGTCGCATGAACCTTGGCACGGAGCTGGCGGACACATTCCTCGAAATCAGCTCCTGCCCGGTCCATCTTATTCACAAAAACAATGCGCGGCACCCGGTATTTGTCCGCCTGCCGCCAGACCGCTTCGGTCTGGGGTTCCACCGCCTCGACAGCCCCTAAAATAGCAATCGCTCCGTCAAGCACCCGGAGCGACCGTTCGACCTCTGCCGTAAAATCCACGTGGCCCGGTGTATCAATAATATTGATCCGGATATCCCGCCAGAAACAAGTTGTCGCCGCTGAAGTGATGGTAATGCCCCGCTCCTGCTCCTGCTCCATCCAGTCCATCACCGCCGTGCCTTCGTGCACTTCGCCCATTTTGTGAGTGATCCCGGTGTAATACAGGATGCGCTCGGTCGTGGTCGTTTTTCCGGCGTCAATGTGAGCCATGATGCCGATGTTCCGGGTTTTTTCGAGCGGCGTTGTGCGCGACATAAAAACAGTGGTAAGTTGTCCCCCGCCTTCCGGGCAGGGTCTTCGTTTCAGTCCGGCCTTTTTCCGGAGAGAATATCGTGAAGTCGCCTTGTGCGACCGAAAACGCGGATCGCGGCTCCAGGTGAGACCGTATCCCGCTCACGTTCAGGTTTTTTCCCATGCGTCGGGATTACCAGCGGTAGTGAGCAAAAGCCTTATTGGCTTCAGCCATGCGGTGGGTATCGTCTCGCTTCTTAATCGCCCCACCCCGATTGTTCGCGGCATCGAGGAGCTCGGACGAAAGCTTCTCCACCATCGACTTTTCGCTTCGCTCCCGCGCATAGCTGATGATCCAGCGGAGACTCAAAGAGGTTTGCCGATTTCGATTTACTTCAACCGGCACTTGATAATTTGCGCCCCCAACCCGCCGGCTCTTCACCTCCAAAGCTGGCCTGACGTTATCCAAGGCTTTTTTGAAGACCTTGATGGGGTCGTCGTTGGTTCGCTGTCGAATCTGCTCCAGTGCGTCGTAGACAATGTGCTGTGCCACAGACTTTTCGCCCTTCGACATCAGGCAATTCACCATTTTCTGCACCACCGGATTTCCATAAACAGGGTCCGGCAACGTTTCCCTGCGCTCTACTGTTCCCTTTCGGGGCATATCTTAACACCAGTGGTTAGTGATTAGGGATTAGTGGTTAGCGTGCCCGGCGTATCTTGACCCCTGGCCACTAACCTCTCGTCACGGTCTTTACGAGGCCTTGGGACGCTTCGCGCCATATTTCGAGCGCCCTTGGCGGCGATCATTCACGCCGGCCGAGTCCAAAGTACCCCGGATGACGTGATACCGGACGCCGGGTAAATCCTTTACCCGACCACCCCGGATCAGCACGATCGAGTGCTCTTGCAGATTGTGCCCTACACCCGGAATATACGTCGTAACTTCCATCCCATTCGTTAACCGCACGCGGGCAACCTTGCGCAGCGCGGAATTCGGCTTCTTCGGCGTCTGGGTGTAGACACGAATGCAAACACCTCGCTTCTGAGGGCAAGCCTCCAGCGCCGGGCTCGACGTCTTGTAGCGTGGCGCCCTACGGCTCAACCGAACCATTTGGCTGAATGTTGGCACTGTATACCTTGACCCTTCTCTGTTCCCTCGCCCGATCCCCGTAGGACGCGAACCTTGCCAAGGACAAAGCTTTTCGAATGTAGCAAATCGGTTAAGCGGGTGTCAACCCCGGTTTCTGCGGCAGGACATCAGGCGGTGTGGGCATCGCGCAACGCCCAACCAGCAAAACTCTCGTCCAACAACTCTTGCCTCGGGAATTCCGTAACCTTGACGGGAAACGTGAAGCGCACTGAGCCGCAACCAACACTATTATACTTAATTTCACAGGTTTTGACCAGAATGCATTTACACATTTTCTGATGCTGAGCGAAGCGTATAGGAGGCCTGCCTGCGTTCCACCACTTTCGCCGGGGTGGCCCGGAACATCATTCCCCGGCAAGCGGGAATCCAGGTTTTTTCGTGCGCTATGGCGAGCTGAAGAATCATGGCGTCGGCGTCCGGATTGGCACGTTTATCCGCTATTTTTCAGCAGCCGGTAAATCAAAAATCCGCGTCCCATACGCTTCCAGGTTGACAGCGAGGCCGCTTTGGGCGAGATCGCTCCCATCCTGCTCATACCTCTTTGCACTCAACTGATCGACGAACGTGCGTGGGCCAGGACGCGGCATGCTGGTGCCGAGGAGCAATCGTCCCCGTGAAACATCAGGGCTAAGATTCGCCACCACCACCTTGAGAGCCTCGGAGGTTTTCCATTGATAGGCAATAAGGTTGCTAAAGGTGGCATCGCTGGCCGGGCTCACTTCCAACAGGCTCCACTCGCCCCGATGGAAAACATCTTCCTGCGTTATCTTCAAGAGCTTCAAATAAAGCGCCTGAACCTCTGCATCCGGCGCTTCAGCCGCGGCCCGAGCCAGCTCAATCGGTTGGAACAATTTCCTGCCTTCAAGCTGCCCTTGGTGGTAAAAACGCATTCCCGGCAGCGTTGCCGCGATCGTGGCCACTGCCGGCAGCTTTTCCTTCCCAAACACCTCTGCCGAGCGAGCCTCATCATGATTTTCAAGGAACCGCACCAGGCGGTTCTGATAGTCGATCCCGGCCTTCAAGTGCAGGCGCACTTCTGTGGGGGGACAGCTTCGCAAGCGGTCATAAAGGCGCTTGTCGTAGGTGAACGTCATCCCAAGCTGCTGCATCCGCCATCCCATGTCCCAATAAACTTCGCCAATCCACACCAAGCCGGGCAGCGCAGCGGCGGCGGCGGGCCAGAATTCGTCCGGCGGCGCTTTGAAGCCCGCGAGCAGCGGTCCCCAGGAGCGCGCGAAAACATCGTTGAGTAGCAGCATCGCCATGTCGCAGCGCACCCCATCGGAGTGAAGCGCGATCGAACGCAGGACGCCCAGCATCGCTTCACGCACGGCAGGGTTGTAATAATTCAATTGAGCGCTGTCGGGCCAGGCGGGAAAGTAGGGGTCCTTGCCGTGAGCGATGAAAGTCGCCGAATCGCCGCGTTCGGCAATGAAAAATCCAGATGGATTGTTTCTGAAATCTTCCAGCTTGCCTCGCACATAAAACTCCGGATGCGAGCTCACCCACGGATGATCCATGCCCGTATGATTGGGCACAAAATCAAGGATCAGGCGGATGCCGCGCCGGTTGAGCGCAGCGCGGGCGCGATCGAGGTCCTGCCAGCTTCCGAGGTGCGGGTCAGGGACGTAATCCGCAATGGCGTAAGGCGAGCCGGTGACGTCGGTGAGGGTCCAGCCGGGCAGCGCGGTGTCATATGCGGCAAACGCCTTGAGATCGGTACGAAAAATTCGCCTTCCCGCCGCGCTCCTTTTCCAGACTCCCATCAGCCAAACGAAGTCAAAGCCCCAATCCTTGAACTTGTCCCATTCTTCTTCCGGCACAGAGCCGAGGGAGACTGGCCGCCCGTAGCGGGCGGCAAGCTCCCCGATCCATACCCATGTATTGACCTCGTAAAGGTGCGGATGCTTACGAAAGGATGATGCTTCTATAAGCGTGGACCTCCGTTCCTGGGATGCGAAACTCTGCGCTCACTACTTACTTTCGGGCACATACCGGCGGTTGAGCTTCAACCTCATAAGGGTGTTGGGAAAGCCTGTGACCACGACGTTGAAGCCCTTTCGCGCGGGGACTCCGTCGACCCCGTCCACCGTCAGTCTTACGCTATAGCTTCCCGCCTGAGTATAGGTGTGGGAGACGCCCGGCCCTTCTCCGGCGGTGCCGTCGCCAAAGTCCCAATGGTAGGCAAGAGCGGGAACGCTGCTCGCGCTGGCAACAAGCGCTATTGACTCCCCGGCGCGCGCTGCGCCTGGAACTTGCACACTCACTGCGGGCGCGGCCGCGGGAACAGATGAATCCACCAGCTTGATGAGCCGCACGGAATGCGGCGACTGGTTTTCGAGCCGGAGCGCGCCGCCATCTAAAGCAACCGGCGCATCGTGGTTCAGCACGTCATAGGCCGCGAAGGGATGACCCGCTGGAAGCTTCAGACCGGCCAGCGTGAAACGGTGCGAGCGCGGTTGTTCGGTCCAGTTGAAGACAGCCAGCATCGACTGACGGGCGTCTTCGCGTAAGAAAAAAACGCTGGGCTGTTCATCCGCCGCCGGGAAAGTCATCAGGTCAAGCGGCAAGGCCGCACGGCCCAGGCGGTTCATGCCGATGATTTCCTGGTTTTCGACCAGCGCCAGCCGGTCAGCTTCGGAGCCGAGGGTGGGCAAGTCATCCCCAATCTCATACATGCCTTCTGCCACAGCGGCCAGAACAATCTGCACCTGCGCTTCGTGCAAAGTCAGCGGCGTTTTCGACTGATGGTATCTTTGCTGCGGTTCAAGCTCTTCTGACACAGAAAAGGCGTCCGGGTCGCTCACGTAAAAGTTGCGGTTCATATAGAAGCGCGCGGCAATGTTCGGAGCGGCGTCTTTGCTGGCTGCAAATGAATGCCCTGTGTCCACCGAGATGCGCCCTTCATTAACCAACCCCACGGGATTAAGCATGGGGCTTCCGTCTTTATCGAGCAACACCTGGTTGCCCACCGCTTCGCGAATAATCTTCAGGCCGATCCGTTGCGCTTCAAGCGCTGTCGTGTTCGGCTGGTAGTGATGGCCTTCAACCGCGGCCGCATCCATGAAATCGAGCTTGATGTAGCGCACGCCCCACTCGCGGGTAAGGATGCGGTAGGTTTTGCGCAGGTAGGCCTGGGCGCCGGGATTGGTCGTGTCGAGCGCGTAAACCTGATCTCCGTCAACATCGTCGATGTGAATTGGCTTTCCTTGCCCGTCACTTACCAGCCAGTCCGGGTGATGCTGGCAAACCCAGGCGCGGGAAGACACTTCGAACGGTCCGGTCCAGATAGCGAATTTCAATCCGTCGCTCGAAATCGCATGGCCCACGCTCCTCATTCCATGTGGAAATTGATATGCATTCGCCGTGGCGTATTCTCCCCTCGCATATTGATATCCTTCATCAATGTGGAAGTAGTTGTACCCAAAGCGCTTCAAATGTCTCGCCTGCCAGTCGGCGTTGGTCAGCACTTCCCCTTCGTTGAGCCCTCCATAGAAGGCGGTCCAGCTCCACCAGCCCATCGGCGCCGTCCCTTGCACTCGCGCGTGGTGGAGTCGCCCGACGGCTTTGCCGTAATCCTCAAGCTCGTTAAGGACGTTGGGTCCAGCCGTCACGAGCATTCGTTCGGACCGGAGCGATGCACCTGCAGCGACGGGCAAACTCAGCTCAACCCGTTGCTGTGGAGCGAGTTTGTCCCAGGCGCTCATCACAGGCGTCGTGCCAGTGGAATCCATCGTGAACGAGGCGATTTTCGCCGCTCCAGAGCCCTGGCCTGCGACACGGAGGTGCGAGACAGTAAGGAAGCGGTTCGAGGTAAGCGCGGCCACGAGCAGGCTTTGCCTGCTCTCCAGATTGTAAATGAGATCGTCTCGCACTCCGGCGTAATCGCCATTCGGCGCATGGGCCAGATCGCCGATACGAATGGGCGGGTTTTCACTGTAGCTTTCGGCCATAATACGGTCGGCGGCTTCGTGGCCCCCGAGATCGATTCGCGGCGTTCCGAGAGCGTCCACCACGCGGATTGCCTGTACGGTTATCGCCTTTTTTGTCGTATTCTCAACCCGGACAGTGACGTCACCATAAGGCTGCTGGTCGTAAACACGGAGGTCGTAGATGAGGTCCGGACGCACCCTACGCCCCGGGAATTGCACTTCGATGTCGCGCCCAGTTCCCAGAACATTCTGAAAAGCTGTTTCGGACGTCAGATGCCGGGAGTAATCTGTCGACCAAACCCACTGATGGTTAATTTCCGCGCCGACACGCGAGATGAGTACGGGTCGGCTGCTTCCCCGAAGGAGAATTTCATAGGCGCCGTCCCGCTCTCTCACCCGCACGCCGAGGGTTGCATTCTGGAGCGACGAAGGAGTCTCGGCCAGTGACACGACGGCCACGAGCATCATTAGGCTATAGAGGATCAGCTTCTTTTTCATCGCCGGCACCTCATAGATGTTCCTTCAGTTCGGCGGCGGAAGCTCGATCGAGATAAACTGTGGCGCTGGGATGAGTGCGTAAAATAGTGGCGGGGCACTGGACCGAAACCGGCTCTTCTACGGCCCGCCGGAGAACATGGGCCTTGCGCGGGCCGGGAACGGAAGCGAACAGCTCCGGAACTCGCATGAGGGTAGGAACCGTCAGGGTGATCGCCTGCCGGGGAACCGCCTCCAGAGTCGGAAACCATCCTTCGTTCACCTGCTGTTGCCGGCACACGGAGTCGAGTGCGACAACTTTCGCATCCTCGGGGTCGTGAAAATCCGCCTCTGCCGGATCGTTAAAAGCCAAGTGACCGTTTTCTCCAATCCCCAAAAGGCAAAGGAGTGGAGGATGATCCCGAAGTAACTGAGCGTACTCCCGGCATACTTTGTCAGGATCGCCATCCGATCCGTTAATCGCATGAAAGCGAAGCTGCGGAACCCGGCGGGTGAGGTGCTCGCGCAGGTAGTTGCGGAAGGATGCCGGATGGTCTTCGGATATTCCAAGGTATTCATCCATATGGAAGCCGATCACCTGGCTCCAGGGTATACCTTCCATCGTCGTAAGCGCCTCGAGCGTTGCGAGCTGAGATTCTCCGGTGGCAAAGATTACGGGCACCGTCTCGCGCTCGGCGGCAAGAGCGCGGAGCCTCCGAGCAACGTCTTCTGCAACGGCGTTGCCCATCGCTTTCCGGCTTTCGTAAACGCTGAGCCCAAGGTTGCCAGCGCGCATGGAAGCAGTGGGTTTAATAGTGTTCATCATTGACCTTTCATAATCAGGGATTGAAAACTCCGAAAAGGACGGATCTTAAACGAGCCCCTGGCATTCCGCACTCAGCAAATAACTTTCACGGGAAGTTCCCTGCTGACCGCTGAGGGCTGAAAGCGCAAACATCAGACCTCTTCCGGGACCACAAAAGGTGGGCGGTAGCCGCGGTCGCCGTCGCGAAGCAGAATGCCAGCCTCCTCGTCGCCGATCACCTCTTGCGTATCCGGATTGAAGTAAAGGGTGCGGCCCAGCCGATAGGAGGCGTTTGCCAGGTGCATCAACGCCGTGGAAATATATCCTTCTTCAATGGGTGCATTCAGATCTTCCTGTTTCCTGCTGATGATGCAGTCGATGAAATTCGTAAAGTGCGCGACTTCATCAGCGCTCGAATGAACGCTGGACTGTGGTTCCTGATCGGCGCCCAACCAAATCCTGTACGTCTGAGCATCCTCATCGCCCGTGGCCAGGTAACCTTTCGGCCCGTAGAATATGTCTCCAATCGTGTCGCGCCGGCCCGCAAGCGGTCCCAGGCGAGCATGATGGGCAGACAGAGCGGGGAGAGGCGTGCCGAGCTCGGGCGTTCCAATTTCCGCTTCGTTATTGGTGATCCAGTGCCGCACTTCGAAAGTCATCATGCGGCGTTTGCCGTTCGGCAAATCAAACTCGAAAGCGCAGGAAAGATCGTTGGGCGTTTCCTGGTCGTCTTCGAACATGAAATGACCGCCGATAGCAGAAACCTTGTTGGGAAAACCGACGTTCAAACCCCAGCGGGCCACATCGACCTGGTGAACGCCCTGGTTGCCCAGATCCCCATTGCCGTACCACCAGAACCAATGCCAGTTGTAATGAAACCGGTTCTTGGTAAAAGCGTGCATCGGCGCCGGGCCGGTCCATAAATTGTAATGCACTCCCGGCGGAACCGATTCAACCGGCGCGCGCCCGATGGTATCGCGCCATTTGAAGCATAACCCGCGCGCCATGTAGAGGTCTCCCAGCAACCCGCCGTGAAGCTTCTCGATCCCGGCGCGAATGGCCGCGGCCGAGCGGATCTGCGTGCCGTGCTGCACCACGCGCTTATACCTTTTGGCTGCCAGCACCAACTGCCGTCCTTCCCAGATGTTGTGGCAGCACGGCTTCTCCACATAGGCGTCTTTACCAGCCTGGCACGCCCAGATGGCCATCAGCGAATGCCAATG
>JASHTR010000131.1 GCA_030040455.1 Terriglobia bacterium
CGGCGTCGACCTGGCGCTCTGGGATATCATCGGCAATGCCCTAGACATGCCCGTCTACCGCCTGCTGGGTGGAGAGACAAAGGCGAGAATTCCCGCCTACTGCACCGGAAATGACGTCCAGCAACACATCCAGTTTGGCTATAAGAGGATCAAGCTGGCGGTTCCTTACGGGCCGGCGGATGGGCGCGAAGGAATGAAGAAAAATGCGGAACTCGTCAGGCAAACCCGAGATTCGCTGGGTCCTGATGGGGATATTATGCTGGATTGTTGGATGGCCCTCACGGAAGAATATGCTATTGAATTTGCCGCGATGGTTGAGCCTTATCGGGTCCATTGGATGGAAGAATGTCTTCCGCCCGATGACTATGATGGTTTCAGAAGGATTCGCGAGAGAATCAAGACGACGCAGATTGCGACCGGCGAGCACGAATATACCCGCTACGGCTTCCGATTGCTGTTGGAATACAAGGCCGCCGACATCTGGCAGCCGGATATAACCTGGTGTGGCGGGCTCACCGAATTGCGCCATATCGGGGCATTGGCGGCAGCCTACAACATTCCGGTTATTCCGCACGCCGGATGGCAGCATGGCGGGTGGGAATTCGTTCTTGCCACCACCAATAGCCCATGGTGTGAAATGTTCATGCCCCCTCCGGGGGGCCCACCGGAGGTCTACCAGCGGTTTGAGGAGGACAACGGCATCACGCGCGGACCTGAGGGCATCTACATGAGGCCGCCAGACCGGCCCGGATTCGGGTGGGAATTGGTGGTCGATTGATCGGCCGGTGCCGATTCAGCCCGATCCGAAGGCTTTGTGCTCCGAGGAGTGGGGCCGTCATCCGTGCCGCATCCCGCTTGCCTCGGCTGCGCTTCCTCTCTGTTGGGCGTTTCGTTTCCAATCCTCAAGATAAGGTCCCTGGATGCTGACGGCCCGCTGACGGAGAGCTTGCATCTCGTCGGGAGACAAAGGCTTGAACTGCTGGGCGAAGCGTACGTCATCCTCCAACTGCCCAAGCGTCGTGCACCCCATCGGTGCGCAGCTTACCGGCAGACTCAGCACGTAGTTCAGGCACTCTTCCACGCTGAACGACTGCAAGAGCTTGGCGTTGGCAAAGTTTTTCATGCCCTGGATGCCCATGCCGCGCTCGACAGCCACCGGCAGCGTCAGCTTCTCAAAACTCAAGTAGCCCGGGTCGGCGATGTTTAAAGGCATCAGGATAGAATCAAACTTGTCATAGGCCTTGAGCATTGCAAGGTGTACGTAGGGGTCGTGGTGGCCTGTAAAACCAATAAAGCGGCACTTGCCCGCTTTTTTGGCGGCCTCGAAAGCTTCGATGGCGCCGCCGGGTCCGAAAATTTGTTCAACCTCTTTTTTCTCACCCACCGCGTGAATCTGCCAAAGGTCGATATAATCCGTGCGCAGGTGCTTCAAAGAAAGATGCAGCTCCGCCTCAGCGCCCACGCGGGTCCGGTTGTTCGCCTTGGTCGTGATAAACAAGTGCTTCCGAAAGGGTGGCAGCACCGCTCCGTACACCTCTTCGGAGCGGCCATTCCAATAGTCAATAGAATTGTCAAAGTAGTTGATTCCCAGATCGTAGGCGCGCAAGGTGATGGCCTTGGCTTGCTCAAACGAAATCAAGGGAAATCGCCCACCGGCTTGGCCGATGATGGTCAGCTTTTCACCGGTTTTACCAAAAGCTCGCCTCGGGATGCCTCCCGGCTTGAGCTTCGGCGGTGTCGCTCCGCGCGCTGTCGCCGCCAACCCCGTAAATATTCCTCCCATAAACGTTCTGCGCCTCATAAGCTCTCCTTTTAAAACGGCGGGTTCCAGATCGAGGCTAATTCCAGCTTGAACCCAGGCAAAACACGCTCGGCACGGATGGTCGCGGGCGAGCTTAGCGTCTCGACTCCTTCCGGGCTATAGACCTCCACTTGAGTCAAAGCGGGCAGGATCAGCCATCCCAGTCGGAGACCACACCCCATGTATTCCGCCATCTTCCCGCGCAGATCCGAAATTTCATCCGAAGGGGACGCAACTTCAATCACAAAGTCCGGGCAAAGCGGAATAAACTGTTCCTTCTCCCGACGGCTTAATTCCGCAAGCCGCGAAAGCCTCACCCACGATGCGTCGGGTGCCCGCATCGCGCCATTGGGCAGGCGAAAACCCGCGCTGGAACCAAATGCCACTCCACTTCCATCTTTAGCAGCCCATGCGTCTAACTGGCTGAACGCCTGGCCGCTTTGATACCCTGAATAGCCACCTGCCGGCGACATCACAAGAATTTCCCCCTTCGCTGACCGTTCGATCCGCAGGTCACGGTTGGCTTGACAGAATTGAAAGAATTCCTCTTCGCTCCAGTTGAGTGTGCCCGCCGGTAAGCGCACGGAATCTTGACATTCCGGAATGGGGATGGTGAGTTGCATCGCATCACTCCCTGCATTCATTCTGCAGTGGGAAACTCTCCAGTCATTTTAGCATCATCGCCCGGCAGCAGCGCGAAAGAACGGCGGCGGCCTCGACGCTTGAAACAACAGCCCGGTGGTTGTTTCACGGCCAAACGGCGTGCACAAAGAATTCTCGGTTACCTTCGACGCCGGGCAGCGCGCTCTCAACCTGAGCTGAGATGTTGAAGCGCAATTCCCGAAGCTTTCCGACCACCTTTTGAATTGCCTCCAGATGCAATGCGGGGTCGCGCACAATACCGCCCTTTCCTACCTGGCGGCGCCCTACTTCAAATTGCGGTTTAACGAGGACGACCGTATCGGCCCCGGCCTTCAAAAGCGGAGGCAGCGCGGGAAGGATGAGCGTGGCTGAAATGAAGGAAACGTCCATCGTGACGAAACTGACTTTGGCGCCGACCTGCTCCAATTTCAAATAGCGAGCGTTGGTCTTTTCGAGAACGGTGACGCGGGCATCCTGCCGGATTCTCCAATCCAATTGGTTGGTT
>JASHTR010000132.1 GCA_030040455.1 Terriglobia bacterium
ATTCGCCTCGATTTGCGGCGCGGTCTGGACGAAGCCGCCGTCGAGAAGAACGTCGCCCGCGCGTGTGACGATCAAGAAGGACGTGACGTCGCTTGCGCCGACGTAGTAGATGTTTCCAATCAGATGAAACGGGGGCACCGGCCGGTTCATTGCGCGCATTACGGGACCGGTTTGTGCCCGCACCAGGCCCGACACCAATAGCGCCGCAGCGATGAAAACGATTTTGATGAACCCGCCTGTATTCCTGGGGCGTTGCGTCGGCTCGCGGCGATAGCTGGCAAAGCTGACCGAGCTGACGTCCAAAATGAAGAGTTCTCTCATCGACCTCGCAATCCTTATCTTTTTGGATATGATGGTAGTAGGAGATGATCGCCTCGCGGAAGTTGTCTCGGCGCTTGCGCCGGCGGATGCAGATTTTTATCACGGAATCCCGATACCCCTCACCATGATCGTACCTTCGATTGCACCGGATAAATGTAAACCTCGCCGGGGGACGACCTCTGCGTCGGAATGGCCAGAACTACAATTCTTTTGTCCATACTCTTCCTTAGGTTTCTCTTTCCGCCCCGATGGGCGACCATAGTATAGAGCACAGCTTCCAATTTTGAATTTTAGATTTTTCCATTCCTGAGCTGCGGCAAGGGTGCGCGTGAGTTATGCGCTTTGAAAAGAATGGTGCGCTTTAGGAGTTTGTTGAGAACCGCGCGCGGCACGTCATTTCGAAGAGCTCTAGGCGATATCGAGCACTTCAAAGAACCGAAGTGAAGCGCATCTGCGGCGTACAGCTTAGGGAACTCATCGCGCGTGGCATCGCTTGTATACAAACCCAGCGCCTCTCCCTTGGACTTGTACATCGACGACGGTTGAATAACCTTCTAGTTAATTTTCGAATAACCTGAAGGTTGCGGAAGTCAACAGCTTCAGCTAAGTCTTGGAAAATGATGGCGCGCCTGGGGAGACTCGAACTCCCGACCTACAGATTCGAAGTCTGCCGCTCTATCCAACTGAGCTACAGGCGCATTGTGTAAATGCTTTGCGTCCAGCATACTATACGGCGCGCATTTCTCGCTATCAAAAAGACTTTCTGTGATAGGGGCAAAGCGCATTGTTCGCTTTAAAGGAGAATTCTTCCCTGAAATCCTGTTGAAAAAGGAGTCTATAGTCTTCAAATGCAGGTCCGCGAGGTACATCCCGAAGCCGGAGGCGCGGCATACTTGTATCATGGTTGAGCTGGATGAGACTAAGCCATGACCAAACCGAAAGCGTGGCTTTCCTGGAGCAGTGGAAAGGACAGCGCGTGGGCGCTCGAAACGGTAAGGCGCAAAGGCGAGGTCGAAGTTGTAGGGCTTCTGACCACCGTGAATCAAGCCTACCGTCGGGTAGCGATGCATGCGGTGCGTGAAGAGCTTCTGGCCCGCCAGGCGGAGGCGGCAGGTTTGCCTCTCGTCAAAGTGCCGCTGCCGTGGCCTTGCCCGAACGCGGCCTATGAAAGCGCCATGGCAGAAGCCGTGGCGCACGCGCGCCGCGAGGATATCACTCATATGGTCTTCGGCGATCTCTTCCTCGAAGACGTTCGGCGGTATCGCGAAGAGAAGCTGGCCGGGACGGGCATCCAGCCGCTGTTTCCTCTCTGGGGGCTCGATACCACCCAACTCGCTTCCCGAATGGTCGAATCAGGATTGCGGGCAGTTCTTACCTGCATTGACCCGAGGAAGCTCAGTCGAAGTTTTGCAGGACGAATGTTTGACGTTTCATTCCTTCAAAATCTCCCGCCGGGCGTCGATGCTTGCGGCGAAAACGGTGAATTTCACACTTTCGCCTTTGCGGGACCCATGTTCCTGCAGTCTATCGCCGTGGAACCCGGCGAGGTGGTGGAACGGGACGGATTTGTGTTCGCGGACCTGAGGTCGCCGCCTGAAGCGGGCGTCAGGCAGGCGCTCCCTTCACTTTCCTGGAGCGCGCTAAATCCCCTGAAACAACCGGGCCTCGAGGGCCAGGATGCCGATGCCGGCGAGCGTCGTGACCACCGTCACAATGATGCCGACTCGGCTGAATTCCCAAAATGAAATGCGTACCTTTTTGTTGGCTTGCTGAAGGACGATGAGGTTGGCAACCGAGCTAAAGGGCGTGCAATTGCCGGCCAGCGTGCTGGCGCTGGCGAGCGCGAGCCAGGCAAAATGCCTTTGCGAAAGAGTACGCACAATAGGCTGGAAGATGAGGACTGCGGGAACGTTGCTCACAAGATTCGAGAGCACCACCATGGCTCCGCTCAGGCCAAAGAGTCGCGCGATGGCACTGCCATGCAGCTCAGGCTGAAAAGCACGCACCATATAAGCCACAGCGCCGGAAACCTCCAAGCCCCGAATAACTACGAAGAGCGCGGCAAAGAAGAGCAACAGGGTCCAGTCAATGTTGCGGTGAATGGATTCCGATTCGACCCTTCCGATAATCAAAATCAAAGCTCCTACGGAAACAGCCACCAGCGGAAACGAAAAGCCGAAAATCCATAAGATCACCACCAGCGAGGCGGAAAACGCGCATTTCAGCAGCAAGGGACGGTCGACGGACGCCTGGATAGCGGCAGTGTGCTTGGGGAAAGCGCCGCGAGGCAAGTGCCTCCGGAAAACGAATGCAAGCAATGCGGCGTTCAGCGCCAGCCCCACCAGCGCAACCGGCGCGAGGTGCGCCAGGAACCCCAGAAAAGAAAAATGCGCCGAGACGCCGATCAGCGCGTTTTGCGGGTTTCCGGTGACGGACATCACCGAGCCCACGTTGGCGGAGGTGGCGAGCGCGATCGCGTAGGGGGCCGCAGGCAGCTCCAGGCGCTCAGTAACGGAGAGAACGATGGGGGTGAAAATCAGGCAGATGGTGTCATTGACAAAAAAAGCGGCTAGAATTCCTGAAGTGAATACGAGCAGTATGAGAAGCTGACGGGGAGTGCGCGCGAGAGCGGATATTCGGATCGCAACCCAGTCGAAGAAGCCGGAAACGCGGAAGTGGGCAACCAGGATCATGATGCCGAGCAGAAAAATGATGGTGTTCCAATCCACCGATTGGTAAGCCGCGTCCAAAGCAAGCACCCCGGCCAACACCATGGCAACGGCACCACAAAAAGCCGCGGCCGTGCGGTCCAGGTAACTTCCCCGATTGCTTTCGACGGCGATCAGAAGATAAGTGATCAGAAAGATGACAACTGGAACCCAGTGAATGGGGGGAAGGGTGGAGAGATGAACGCGCAAATGAGCCTCCAGAAGAGAAGAATGAACGTTATCATTCCGCTGGTGCCAGGTAAAGCGTTCCGGAAGGAGAAAAGCTATGCTCGTCCAAGTGAAGCGAGCGTATGAAAAGCCCGGCCGGGAAGACGGTTATCGAGTTCTGGTGGACCGGCTCTGGCCGCGGGGGATGACAAAAGAAAAGTTGAAAATCGACGTGTGGATGAAAGAAATTGCTCCTTCGGCGGAGCTTCGCACCTGGTACGGTCAT
>JASHTR010000133.1 GCA_030040455.1 Terriglobia bacterium
ACAGTTGGCCCTGGACTTGGTGAAGCTGGGCTATCGCCCGCCGCTCCCTCGTGAAGACATTCTTGTATTGGGTCAGGCGGCCTTCGCCAAAATGAAGCTGGGCTTGCATTTGATGTGGCGCGCTGACTTTCTCTCGGACTTCGACGTTGTGGTAGGAACGCGACTGGCTAAGATGCTATCGGGTGGCGGCGAGTTTACGTCGCCACAGCGCGTTTCGGAACAGTTTCTGCTGGATCTGGAAAGGGAAGCTTTCGTAAGCCTGTGCGGCGAGAAGAAGACGCTCGAACGCATTCAGCACACGCTCAAAAAAGGAAAGCCTCTGAGAAATTGAAAAGACACCCATTCGAACATGGGCCGGTTCGATTGGACAGACGAGACGCCAGCCTATTTTTAGTACGAGATAATGGCCGGCAGAGACGCAGTGTTGATCATTTAGCCGGTCGGGCATGCCGCGATGGAGGTTCCAGCCATGAGGCCTTGGAGCATAGGGGTTGCAGTATTAGGTGTATTTTTACTTCCGATGCTCCTATTGGCCGCCGACACGGCCAATAGCAAAAGACCGCATTGGGAGATTAAAGGTGATCTCAGTGAGGCCTGCACCTGCAGCGTCCCTTGTAGCTGCAATTTTGGCCAGGGTCCATCGCCCCATCACTACTGCTGGTCTTTAGTGTCTCTCCACATTACAGGCGGACACTATGGGAAAGTAAGGTTGGATGGGCTACACCTCGTCCGGGCGCACGGCCAGGCGGCGTTTGTCTGGTACATCGACGACCGGGCAAATCCCGGCCAGGCGGCGGCCCTTAAGGCCATTGCGATGGATATCTTCGGCAGTGCGAACTGGCGGCGCTTCGAGCCGCACTTCGAGAGAGCCCGCATTATGCAGGCGGTGGGCAGCAAGGGCGCGCAGGTGAAGGTTGGCGATGAAGGCGGGTTTGAGACGGATTACCTTATTGGAAGGGATGGAAAAACTCCTATCGTGGTGGAGAACATCATGCAGTGGAACGTTCAGGGAGATATTAAAGGCAAAACGAAACATCTTTATTACAAGGACCTGTTTGGAAATGCATTTGACATGACGAGCACAAATTCCAACGAAGGTAAGTTTGATTGGACCGACAAAACGCCAGAATATTTTTGAGCGAGAAGTTGGAGGGAGTACGTCATGAAAGAAGCATGGCTTGTTTCGATCGCGCGCACGGCGGTTGGCAAAGCACCGCGCGGGACGTTGCGTAACACGCGGCCCGATGATATGGCTGCTGCCGTGATTAAAGAGCTCCTCCATCGCGTGCCGCAGGCAAGCCCGGATGAGATTGAAGACGTGATTCTCGGCTGCGCCATGCCCGAAGCGGAGCAGGGCAACAACGTGGCTCGCGTGGCTTCCCTGCGGTCGGGCTTACCGGTTTCGTGCTCGGCAATGACGATTAATCGATTTTGTTCATCCGGCCTTCAGGCGATTGCCCTGGCTGCTGAGCGCATCATGGCCGGCTTCGGCGAGACGGCTATTGCCGGCGGGACAGAAAGCATGAGCCTGGTGCCGATGGGTGGCTATCACTTTTCCCCCAACCCTGCCCTGGTCGAGGCCTATCCTGACGTTTATCTCAATATGGGGCTCACCGCTGAAAATCTTGCCCGAAAATATCAAGTCACGAGAGAGCAGCAGGATGAGTTTTCTCTGCGCAGCCACCAACGGGCGATTGCGGCCATCGATGAGGAGAAATTTAAGGAAGAGATTGTACCTCTGGAAGTGGTTGAGGTGAGCCTCAACGGCGCCGCAAAGCCACAGGCTCGGAAGATTCTCTTTGCCACCGATGAAGGGCCGCGGCGCGATACGTCCATCGAAGCGCTGGCCCGCCTCAAAGCGGCGTTCCACGCGCACGGGACGGTGACGGCGGGAAATGCCTCGCAGATGAGCGATGGAGCTGCCGTCGCGCTCATTGTCTCTGCCGAAAAGGCGCGGCAATGGGGCGTGAAGCCGCTGGCGCGTTTTGTAGGTTACGCCACTGCCGGCGTGCCGCCGGAAGAGATGGGCATGGGCCCGGTTGAAGCGATTCCCAAAGCGTTGAAGCTGGCTGGGCTGAAGCTCGCCGAGATTGGCCTGATTGAGTTGAATGAGGCTTTTGCGGCACAGGCCTTGAGCGTGATTCGGGTGGCGGGCCTGAACCCGGAAATAACCAATGTCAACGGCGGAGCGATTGCCTTAGGGCATCCGCTCGGATCGACCGGAGCAAAACTCACCGCCTCGCTGCTGAACGAAATGAGGCGACGTGGCGTCCGCTACGGCATGGTGACGATGTGCGTAGGGGGCGGCATGGGCGCAGCGGGCATTTTTGAGAATCTTCAGAACTGAGGGATAACGCCTGAGAACGCGTGAGAAACCAAGCAAAAAGCCTCACGCAAAGGCACAAGGCCGCAAAGGTTCGCAAAGAAAATCAGGGGTAGCCACAGTCAATCGTTATTTGATTGACTGTGGGTCTTTTGTCGGGTTGAAAAGCCCACGGGCAGAAAAAGCATGGACCGTCGCTACCGCTTAGCGCCTTGGCGCCTTTGTGTGAGGCTTCATATTCCTTTATCTCCTGAAGCACTACACAGAAGACGAATGCGGCGCGAAACGGAACCGGTATGACCACACTCGCAGACTCGGGCAGGGCGTTTATTCAGGGTGGCAGTTTTTTGATTGAAACGCGATACCCTGAAGAGATCTTCACGCCGGAGGATTTAAATGACCAGCACCGCCTCATCGCCCAGACCGCAGAAGAGTTCGTCCAGCGCGAGATTGTGCCGCGCCTGAGGGAAATTGAGGAGAAGAAACCCGGCCTGCTTCGCGAGCTATTACGGAAAGCCGGTGATCTGGGCCTGTGCGCCAGCGACGTGCCCCACCAAAGCGGCGGCCTCGAGCTGGACAAGATTTCTTCCATCATCATTTCCGAAAAGATGGCCCGTGACGGCGCCTGGGCCGCAACCATGGGGGCGCAAGCAGGCATTGGCATTCTGCCGATCGCGTTGTTTGGAACGGATGAGCAAAAAACGAAATACGTTCCCAAACTCGCAACCTGCGAGTGGGTGGGCGCTTATTGCCTGAGCGAATCAACATCGGCTTCCGACGCCCTCCACTGTAGCACCAAGGCCATGACAAGCGCCGACGGGAAGCACTACATTCTGACCGGAACCAAGATGTGGATCACGAACGGCGGCATTGCGGACGTCTACGTGGTCTTTGCGCGCGTGAAGGGTGAACAATTTACCGCCTTCATTGTGGAGCGTGGCTTCCCGGGTGTGATTCCGGGGGCGGAAGAACACAAGATGGGCATTCGGGGATCCTCCACGACGCCGCTGAATCTTGAAAACGTCCCTGTACCGGCGGAAAACGTTTTGGGCGAGGTCGGCAAAGGCCACCAGATTGCCTTCAATATTCTCAACATAGGGCGATTGAAACTGGGGGCGGGCTGCGTCGGCGGGTGCAAGATCCTGATGATCCCTGCCTTGAAGTGGGCGAAGGAACGGCAGGCCTTTGGCCATCCTATCGCCGATTTCGGTCTCATCAAGGAGAAGCTGGGTGGCATGGTGGCGCGCACGTATGCCGCAGAAAGCGCGTCGTACCGGACAGGCGGCATGATCGATCGGTTCCTCCTGCAAGCAGAATCTGGCCCTCCAGAATCGGCCCGGCGGATTCTGGAGGCCCTTCAGGAATATGCGGTGGAGTGCTCGATTCTCAAAGTGGCGGGCACCGAGGCGCTGGGCGCGGTGGTGGACGAGGCAGTGCAGATTTTGGGTGGCTATGGCTTCAGCGAAGATTACGAGGTGGAGCGGACTTACCGCGATCAGCGGGTGAACCGCATCTTCGAAGGTACCAACGAGATTAACCGCCTCCTCATTGTTGACATGCTTTTGAAGCGCTCGATGAAGGGCGACCTGGCGCTGATCCCGGCAGCACAAAAAGTGCTCGATGCTGTCCTCGGACCGCCGCTCGCTGATGGCGAGGGGAAATTACTGGATGCAGAAAGGCGGCTGCTTGACGGAGCAAGGCAGGTGGTATTGCTGGTGGCGGCTAGCGCAGTTGAAAAATTCGGAGAAGCGCTCCAGGAAGAACAGGAGGTGCTGGGCGCGCTCAGCAACCTGGTGATCGAGGTTTACCTGCTCGAAAGCGCTCTGCTTCGCGCGATGAAAGCATCGTCCGCCTCCGACGGGAGCGCCCAGTTTCATCTGCATGCGGCGCGCTGCTTTGCCGACGAAGCAGCGGACCGCATGGAAGTGGAAGCGCGGCGTGCCCTGGCGAGAATCGCCGAAGGGGACGCGCTTCGCGCCCGCACCGCGATGTTGCGGCGCTTTCTGAAACGCGCCCCGCTCGACACCATCGAGCTCAAACGCCGCATCGCCAACCGTGCCCTCGAGCTGGAACGCTATCCCTTTGCGTGAACCGCCGCGCTTGACACCCTCCTCCGCACGGCCTAACCTGGAAAAGAGCGTGGGGGCGTATTGGTTTCGACGGAAGCTGTCGCGCTTGGAAGGCATGCCGGGGGCCACACCACCCGCAATCGGCGTGGAACAACACAACTGCCAACACGCAGTTTGCTCTCGCTGCCTAATTAGGTAGCGCGTCTTCTTCGTCCGGCCCGCCGGGCGGGGAAAGATGCCGATCTTGCGGGCTGGCCCGGCGTTCGCCGCCTGAAAGCGCCGGGCGAGACTCTCCTGAGCGATTGGGAGGGTAACAGGCTAGCTGGTGGCTCGTTCTTGCCGGTTCCAGAGGACCGCCAGCGAAATCATTCAGCGAACGGGCTAAGCATGTAGTCTTCTAATTGCAAGGCTTTTCGGACGGGGGTTCAACTCCCCCCGCCTCCACCATGCTCTGCTGTTGAAAAAGAGGCTTGCACGCACTGCTCATGAGCCTTTTTAAACCTTCCTTGCGATGGGCTTACATTGCCGCCGCTGGGTTTACGATCATCCTGATTTTCTGGCCTGCCCGCAGGGTTGAGAGCCAGAACTTCGTCTTTTATCTTCCCAGCCAACGCAAACTGGTGCCGGTCGAAACAATCGGAAATGCAGCCTATTTGCCCTTGCTTCCGGTGCTGAACCTTATGGGGCAGGTTTCCGCCTTGCAGGAGAAGCGGGGGTCGCTCAGGCTATGGTTTGGAGCCTATCAGCTCCGGTTTCGCTTGGGGCAACGTAAAGTGGAGTTGAACAAAGAAACCGTTATGCTGCCCGCTCCTGCGCTCCACGTTCACGGACAGTGGATGGTTCCGGCAGCGTTTCTATCCATTATTCTTCCCCGGCTCACCGGCCAGGCGATTATCTACAAGGCGGGAACGGGCCGGGCATTCATTGGAAACGTCCGGCCGATTTCGTATACCGTGGCACTCGAAAAAGAACCTTCCGGAACAAGAATTGAAGTCAACTTCACCGGGAAGGTTGCCATCCAGACGGCATCCACCAATGGCAAGTGGGTGATCTTTATGGGGTCCGCGTCGGTTGAGCCCCTGGAACCACAAATCTCGTTTCAGGATCCCTACGTTAAATCCCTGGACTTTGACGATCAGGATGGGCAACCCAAATTGATCCTTTCACCCGCTGAGCCGGGCATGAATTTTTATCCGCATCTCACAAATGGAGGTCAGACGCTCATCGTCGATCTGGTGAAGCCGCTCCTCGCCACGGGGCAGCCCCCGGCACTTCATGCACCTGCCAAACCGCCCGTCACTGTGCTTCCCGTTGTTCCGCCTTCGGCAAGACCAGTAGCGGCTGCTCCCCAGGCCCCACGGCTTCCCGCAATTGTCCTCGATGCAGGGCACGGCGGGTCCGATTCCGGCGCCCGCAGTCGCGATGGCATTTTGGAAAAGAACCTCGTGGCGCAGATTGTTGGGAGGGTGCAATCCGCTCTGGAAGCAACCAAAAAGTATCGGGTGATCCTGACGCGCCCGGGCGATAGCGATCCGACGTTTGAGCAGCGCACGCTCACTGCCAACACCTCTCTCCCGTTGGTGTTTCTGACGTTTCACGCGGGTGAGCTTGGTGACCGGTCGCCGGTGATTACGGTTTACACTTATCAGGCCGGGGCGGCTCCGGCGATTGCGACGGGTGCGCCCCTCGAGCTTTTCACCCGGTGGGATGAGGCTCAGCAGCCGGAAATCGGGAAAAGCCGCCAGCTCGCCTTGGACGTTCAACAGCAACTCACTCGAATCCAGGGCGCGATTGTGCCACAGCCCCAGCAGGCTCCAGTCCGCGATTTGCGCAGCATCGCCGCGCCGGCCATTGCCATTGAGGTGGGCACGCTTTCGCCGGAAGAGGATGCCGGGTCGATCGCGAGCGCGCCTTTCCAGCAGCAACTGGCCGCCGCCGTGGCAGCAGCCGTTGAACAATTCAGCCCGGGTGGAGCTCCAAAATGACCAAGCGCACCTTCATCCTGGCGCTCATCATCATCCCGATCCTCGTGATCAGCGGTTTCTACCTCCGCGCTCTTTATCGCCGGACGTTCTTTGAGAACCGCCAGCGGCCGGAGGATGAAATCCGGACGCAGTTAACCCAGGAAGCTTTGCAATCCGAAGCGGGATCTCAGGTGGCCGTTTCGCTCTACTTTCCCAACTATGATACCGGCGAGCTTATTCAAGAGGCGCGAGAGATGTCGCTTGCCCCTAATGCCGAGGACCAGATCCGGCAGATCGTGCTGGCCCTGATCCAGGGTTCCCTGCAGGGACACGCGCGCTCCTTGCCTTCGTCGGCAGCGCTACGCGCCGTCTTCCTTGCCAGCGATGGGACAGCTTATCTGGACTTCTCGAGCGACGTAAAGCGGAATTTTCCCGTGGGAATTGAAAGTGAAACGCTGGCCATCTATTCCGTAGTCGATTCGCTTGCGGCCAATATCCCTGGCGTGAAGCGAGTTAAATTTCTGATCCAAGGGCAGGAAGTGGATACGCTGGACGGCCATGCGGACCTCACCAGCTTCTACACACCCAATCTGGTGGCCAATTCGCCAGGGTAGAACAGTTCGCCGAACGACCAGGAAAAGCCGCAGCGTTACAAGGTAAAGGCCGCGCTACGACTCAGCAGGGGAGAAACGACGGGCGCCGCTACAATTGTTCAAAGCGATATCCCATCAGTCAAGGGTGACGGAAATCTGAATGTTGTGGCTGAGGGAGCCGCCGGTTGACGGCAATGTTGTTGTTGCCGTAACAACAACATTGCCGGTAACCGAAGGCGGCTGTGAGGAAGTGCTACTGCTGGAGCTTGAGCTGCTGCCGCCACCTCCGCAACTAACAGCGAGGGCCACGAGGCACAACACGAAAAGCCCAAGCGCCGCGCGACGCCATAGAGAAATACTGAGGAGTCGCGAACGGTCTTTCAACTGCCCCAGGAACAGGTAAACGATGAGGAAAGATAAGGCCAGCGCCAGGAACCCTATAACCCGCGGCCCGGAGCCGCTAAGAGGTGACAGGGGAACAAGGCCACTGGTGGTTGTTTGCATGGAAGTAACGGTGAGCGTGGTTGAGTTGCCCGAGTTCACTTGAGTCGGGCTAAGCGAGCAGGTCGCCGTCAGGCTGGAAGGCACGCTGCAAGTAAAGCTCACAGCACCCGTGAAGCCGTTGATCCCCGAGACGCTGATTTGAGCCGTGCCGGAAGCTCCAGCAGTAAGAGCCAGGCTCCCGGGAGTAATCGAGAGTTGAAAGTCTGCATTTTCAGTCGTTGCTGCGGCTACATGGCTCCAATCCATGACGAAAAGGTCGCCGTCGATGGAACCAAGCCCTGTTGTTTGATCGTATCCCGGACCTGCGCTGTAGCCGAAGGAAAGGCTCGAAGGGCAATCCGGCGATCCGGACACGCACGGCACGTCGTTATTCCCTTCAGTGATGTCGTGGAAGGCTGTCGGGTAGGCTGCAGCTAAAGGGTAAAGAATGTAATTGGCGTTTCCCTGGATCGAATTTGTCTCCTGGTTCACCAGCGATAGTATCGCGGAGAAAACGGGTGCGGCGGCCGAAGTTCCCCCCACCACATTTAAGTCCTCATTGCTCATCCTGAATCCGCTGACGCAGCTTCCCTCGGAGCAGATCAGGTAGCCGTCGTGGTTGGGGGAGGCATCCAGCGCAAGATCGGGCACGTCACGCATGTTGTCATTAGGCACGCCGGTGCCGGTCTGCCAGCTTGGTTTCGAAAAAAAGACGCTTGCGCCGCCCCCTGTTCCCTCAAGCCCGTCCGTCGAATTCGTATCGTTCCACGCTACTTCGGGAATGTAAGAAAGAGCAGAGCCGTTACTGCTGTTGTTGGTCGCGCTCCAATAGTTCCCCGATCCTTCGCTGAATTCTGTCCCTCCTACCCCGGTCACTTCCGGAATGCTTGCTGGCGCATCGACCGCGAGACCTTGGGTGGCTGCTTCCACAATAATGTCCGGATTGCTGGGTTCGTCGCAATCGGCCGCGGCATAGTCACCGCTCGGAGCCACAATAGTCATTCCTTCAGCGTTAGCCTGCTGGGCTTGCGCCTCGACGGTTTGGAGCTCTCCCGGGTCCCACTGTTGTTCGCAGAGGCCGTAGGTAATCACGGCGATGGGAGCAATATCTTGGTCGATGGCATATTGAAGAGAATCATAGACACCATTTTCCGTGCCTGAGTTCACATAAATAATGGTCGCCTCCGGAGCCATAGCCCCAGCCCATTCCACGTCCAAACTCGCTTCGTCGATATCACCCGGGCTGATGCCAGGGTCGGGTGAGCCGGGAATCAGCACCACCGTGGGATCATTGGCAGGCAGCGCGGAGGCAGTCCGAAAAGATTCGATATCAGACATCTCGATGTCTGTTTGTCCCATCACGGCAATCTCCTGGCCGGTTCCGTTGATCCCGTTATCGTAAAGGGCGTTAAGATCATAAATGGTTGCGACGTCGTTGGGGGCAAGATAGTGATCCCCGGAAACGCTCGAGGTAAAGCGTGGATTCGCAACAGCAGGCACGCGGCTCACGACCGTCCTTGAATGGGGGCGAAAATCGTTCAGTCCACGAAAGCCGAGAACCACGCTCGCAAGAGCTGCGGGCACAGAAGGATCGCTCACGTTGGCGTAATAGGATTGACCGTTGATTTGATAGTTATGGATTTCAGTGTGGAAAGCCGATGTGACCTGGCCGGCCGTACCCGAAAAGACCACCCACATGCGGCTCCGAGCAACCACCTTTACGCTGAATCCCTCGCTCTCAAGCCAGGATTCAACTTTCTTCATGTCGTTCTGACTTAATCCGAACTGGCTGCCGAACTCTTCCGGGGTTAGCCATTTGTGGTAGTTCGGTGAGGATCGATCCTGGAGCTGCTGTAAAAGCAATGCCAGGCTGGTCCGCTGGTTCGTCGAAGGTTTAAACATCATCGTGATGTGACCTAGAGCGAGAGAGTCAGAAGCCATGCCCTGGTCATATCGCGCTTGCGCCCACGGATGGGTGTTTCCCTTCACCACGGACACTTCCGCCTCGTTGATGGGCAGGGTAATTCGGTCCGCCGTTTGTCCTGTAGAAATCTGTGCGAATGAGAAGACAACCAATGTAGCTACAAAAAGTCTCTTCATGGCTCTCATTGAATTCGACGCTGTTGTCCTTCCCCGAAACGCGGCGTCAATCAGTTAAGGTTGAGAATTTCGGTTAAGATATCTCGACACTGGCCGCCCTCCTCTGGTGCTGATCTTTACCTACACCTTCAGCGGGACATGGGGGATCGCATCAGGGCACTCCTTATGACAGAAGGTACAAAAAAACTCAAGCCTGCCTCCACATTGCTATGGACCGGCATCTTATCGCCACAAGATACCCGAACGACTGCGCAATTTAGCATTTCGCTCATTCCACCTTCTACTCAGATGACGTTTGTGCGCGCCGTGTTATCTGGCTTCGGAAAATAGTCGATAAAATAGTAAAACTCTTTCCCCCATGGGCGGACATGGCCAAACACAAGCCTGAGAACACGTTGCTCTATTAGGGTTAAAAACTCGGGGAGGCAGACGACTTTGGCTTGGAATCGGAGATTCCATCGACAGGACCACTCAGGGCTGTCCCAAGGGGCCCATCTGGCTGAGGGCCGTATAGTCCGCAGCGAGATGCAGAGATACTTCGCTGTTCCTGGACTCAACTTCCATATTCTGGAAGGGATTCGATGAATTGGGATTCGTGGAACGCCAGGCCATCTGCTGGAGCAGCTTAAGCCCTTGGAGCAACTGCATGACGGAGGAAGCCGCCTCGCCCGAAGCGCATTCCAATTTCAAACTGAGCTTGACGTCATCACCCGCCTCAACGTTATATAGGATCGCCTGAACGTTTTTGAAGGCGCTTCCCCAATTCATCTGGAGATTCTTCTCTCCCGGCATCCAGCCGCCAATCCACCTCGATACGGCGGGGCCTACCGCGACGCCCCAAATCGGGGCGTCCGCAGCATCTGATTGCGCCATGTTCACGAACTGCGAAAGATGTTGATTCTGAGCGATGCTTGGCAACTTCCCCGCGCGCGCCGAAAGGATGGCGTCAACGTAGGAGATTGGGCCAAAAACCCCCGTCGAGTTGTTCACCACCGCCACGCACGCGACCTGGGGATCCGGTGAAACACAATAAGTGGCGAGACCCTCAACCATTTGAGGCTTGATGTTCGCTGTTGTCGCAGACTGGGCTATCATCGCGGGATCAAACTGCCCCCCTGCAACACCGCCGTTTAGCGTCTTTCCATTGGCAGTTTGCCAGGCGAGCATAATCTCGCTGATGTCATTTTCGTGGATCCCAAGCTGCCCCAGAGAGGCTTCGAGGGCTTGCAGCTTCCCCCCAAGGTAGCGCGCGCGTAGGGACGAATAATTCGGCAGCGAGCGAAGAGAGTTTAGATCGGTGTATTCAAGAGCCGTCGTTTGGCC
>JASHTR010000134.1 GCA_030040455.1 Terriglobia bacterium
TTTGAACGGCCTTCGGACTGACGCAAAGAAAATGTGCGAACACGACCTGACTCGCATTGAGGTTTTCTCGAATCTGCCGAATTTCATCTGGCTTCATTGGCCGTGGAGGAGTAGGAACTTCGGTCACGCGCAAGTCAACTTGTGCGCCGCGCTCGTAGTCTTGCGCTTCTAATAGTGCCTGGCGCAACCCATCGTAAAGCCGCACTTTCTTTATTTTCCCCATTACAGCGTTACCTCCTATAGATCCCTCACCATGCTGCGAAGCACCTTGCGCTCATTGGTGCTGAGGTCTTCTTGCTCGCCCTTGTCCAGTAAAAAAAGTAGATGAACGTGGCGCCGATGCTCAAGGTACAGATAGAGATAGCGAAACCCGCCCCGCTTGCCCTTTCCCCGCGCGGGATTCGACACCCTGGCCTTGCGGATGCCGCCGAGTCCCTGCACTAAATTTCCCCGCTCTGGATGTTCGAGCAAGTCAGCCTAAATCCTCGCCAGCACATCACCCGCAGATTTTCCGGCTAGTTCCGCCAGACGCAGTGTGGATAGCCGGGATTCAATGAATACCACTTTGTAGGATATACCACTCAGTAGGAATGTCAAGAGAGAAGTGTGAATTACTTGACAGCGGGCAGCATGGATGCGAAATAGAAGTTAGCGGCTCTCGCCCGAAACCCAAATGCCGCTCTCGACCTGGGGTTGGTGTCAGTGTCTGAAGACAAGCTCGCATTCTCAATGGGGGAGGCTGCCAGGAAAATCGGCATCACCCGCCGGACTTTCGAAAAATACGTCGCGGTCAAGTTATTGAAAACCGTGAAGATTGGCCGACGTAGGCTGGTCCGAGTTGTGGACCTGGAGCGTTTCCTGGCTGGCGATAAACCAGTGGTTGGCTTGGTCAAGAAGACGGCGTGAAAAATAAAACCCCTCGCGTCAACGAGGGGTTTGTAATCTCGAACTATCTTCACTCGCACGAGAAGGATTTGTTTCAACTTTGAGCGGCCTGGCGGGAGGAACTCCTGGCAGCAGCAAGCAGTTGGCGAAGCCTTCTGCCCACGATGATTTCTTCGCCGGGTCGTAGCGTCATGGAGACGATCTGAAGCTGGTTAGGGTTCCGGTGATGGTGTTTTGCCTGCCGCTGAGGCAGGCGGTCCAGCACGCCACTGGGATTGTCCCCGGTTAAGACAACGATGCTCGGAGTGCCATCCAGCAGCTTCTGCGCGCATTCTGCAACACTCAGCCCCCACCCCTGCTCGTCCCACGAAACGATAAGAGTAGGGTAGCTGTTCGAATCTGCAGGAGTATAGATACGAGTCTTCACACCCGGCACCGTTTCAACGATTTTCGCCACGCGATCGACGCGCCCCATCCATTCGCGGTTGAGAGAGTTCAGGTCCATTTTGAGCCATGCCTCCACCGCCGCGAGACATCCGACAATCTCCTCTTTGCCGACTTTCATCGGACGGCATACCGCGCCCTCCCACGGGTTTGTATTGTATAGCGCGGCCTCAATGAGATCCTTACGCCCCAGAAGAAGCCCGGAGCATTGAGGACCGCACAAGCCCTTTCCGCCGCTAAAGGTATACAAATCGCAGCCCATTTTTGCATAGAGCTTGATATTGTCAATCGGGGGGATTCCGGCTGCATCATCCATCAGGATCGGCACGCGGGCGGCCTTGGCCACGGTAATTTCCTTGGCAAGCTGATCGGTGGGCGACGTCGTATAGATCATCGCCGTTTCCCCGCTGACCGCGTTCTGGAGTTCTTCCGCCGAGCGAGCAATCACAAGCTTTCCACCCGCCAGGCGGATAGCGCTGTCGAAGGGGCTGCGTCCGCCCATTATAACCACTTCGTATTTAAGCCCGGTCGTGTCCGGTAATTGCCAGATCTTTTCCGGGTCGCTGCCGGCGATGCAAGCTGCCGTTGCGGAGGCCATGGCCCCGGCTGCTCCGGAGGTGATCATTCCGGATTCAGCTCCGGTCAGCTCCGCCAATCGTCTTCCTACTGCTTGCTGTAATTCGAATATGTTCACAAAATGTCTGGCCGCTTCTTCCTGCGCCACTTTGACTTCCGGCAATTCGAGGCTCGCGCTTGTATAAGTCCATGTACCGCGCGCGTTAATCATCGGTCGGACGCCGAGCCGCGTGTAGATATTGTTTGTGGCCCTCTTCGCCACTCCCGCCCAACCTGATCCGAATGCCTCCTGGATATTCATTTGGGCAAACAGCGGCAGAGCAACGGCCCACTTGACAAACGTTCTTCGCTTCACGTTAAAGTCACTTAGCATAAATCCTCCATGCTGCGGAGATGCTTGACTCCCTCAGCATGACATCCGGGTGCTTGCGGCTAGTGGTCATACTCCGGCAGGAGGGACCGCACGGCCAAGATGTGCGCTTTCCCTGCATGGCTATCATAAAATCCTACGGTGCAGTTCTGGCGGAAGAAGTAGGCATCTCCAGCCTTAGCCGGGTGTAGACCCTCGATACCATTCATCCCCCCGCCAGCCACCATTTGCCCGTGACCGTCCATCACCAAGTAAATCTCCTCAGCATTCGGGTGATGATGCGGAAAATTCGTTCCGCCCGGCGCAAAGTCCATCCAAAAAAGACTGGTGACGACGTAGGCCGAATCAATCGTATCCCGCGTACCGGTGCGAGAACCGAGCATGAGCTTGTAAAGAACCGACGAGGGGTGTCCGCTGACCGTTTGTTCTCTCTCGTTCACCATGTTGGCGATCCTCAACTTCGATGGCGAAACGAGTTGAAGGTTATGTGGGATCTTAAAGCCCATCACCACCAGGAGAAGGGGTTGTGTGGATGAGTTCGCAACGGTGTGCGCGACGGTGGGAGGCAAGTACATAAAGTCATCCTTCCGGACCGGAGCCGTCTCATCGCCATAATGCAGGATGCCTTCCCCCTTGACGATTACATAGATTTGTTCTTCCCGAGGGTAGCTGACCGTCTTGCACTCTCCCCGGGGATCAACCGTCAGTTCACCAAAGCGGGCAACCGTCACCGGAACTCGCGCTTGCGGGCTGCCCGCGCCGAATATCGGCCGGTAATGGCACGTTGGGGTTGAAAGGTCTGCGGGCACTTCGGAAATTCCGGGGACGTAGCGGTGTAACCACGTGGGAGCAACCTTCCGTTGGGCAAAAGCAGAGGCAAACGGAATTAACAACACTAAGGAAACTAATGGAAAAAGCCTTTTCATAGCTGGCTGATCCTCGGATCAATCCTCCAATGCAATGGGATAAAACGCCTTCCCCCCACGGACCGTCACCACCGGCATAAGCCTTTGACGGCCCTGGCGAACGTTGCGGTCAGAATCGGTGAAAGTAAAGCTTCCCTCCTGAACTTCGAAGATGCTGACGTCAGCTTCAGCGCCCGGCTTCAGCGTCCCGATTTCCTCTGGGAATTTAAAGGTTTCGACCGCATGCAGTGTTGTCAGCCGAATGACGTCCGAAAGCGACATGCCTAAGAGCAGGAACTTGGAAATCGTCGTCGGCATATCATAAACCGGGCCGTGAACGTTCGCCATGTAGAGATCGGTGGAAATCGTATCGGGCGGAAAGCCCTGGTCCAGGCACTTTTCCGCCGTGTCGAACGAAAAACTCCCCGCGCCGTGCCCCACGTCAAAACGTACGCCCCGCTGGCGGGCTTCAAGAACCGCTGGCAGAAGCTTTCCGTTGCTGTCGAGGATGCCGTTCGGGTGCCAGTTGAAGCAATGCGTCACCACGTCGCCCTTTTTCATCTGCGCCAGCAGTTCAGGCAGCGGCGAATACGATCCGCCAATATGCATCATGAAGGGAAGGCCAGCTTCGTCCGCGGCCTGTCGAGCTCGTTTCGCACCCTCCACGTCATTGGGTCCGGTATACCCCTTGGAACAGCGGACTTTGAATCCCACAATCACGTCCCGGTTCTGGAGAGCGCGTTCGACGGCTAGTCTCGGAACGCAATAGCGCAAATCCTCCAGCTCTCCCATGTTGGGCGTGCTTCCAGTAACCATCCCGATTGATACCACGTGAAGCAAGGCGCGAATGCGCGTTGAAGCACGCTCGATATCATATCGTCGGAAGGCGGGAAACGTGAAATACCCCGAAGTTCCGGCATCCACCACCGTCGTAACCCCACGGTGCACGCAGTGCGGGTCTGCTTGAATTCCGTAAGGGCCAACATAAGGAAAAACGTGGCAATGAATATCAATGAGGCCCGGGGTCACAATTTTGCCTTCGGCGCGAATCACCTCGCGCGCCTGCCTGGCCGGGATATCGGGAGCAAGGCGGGCAACCTTGCCGAAAATGAGCGCCACATCCATCACCGCGTCGATCTGCTGCGAGGGATCGATTACCCTACCGCCTTTGATGAGCAGATCGTAAGGACCGGAAGCTGGCGCTTCCACCCCATGCTTCGGGACGTCGGCCTCGACACCCGGTGCCGCCGCAAGAATGAGAGAACCTCCCATCGTCGTCAAGGCCTCCCGGCGGGTGAAACCAGCAGAGCGATTGAACATAGCGGATAATCTCCTAGGTTTTGGGGCAGGCTTCGAGCGCTCACCGCCCTAACTCCGGCTTGCTTTCCATTCCCCCCGCTCCTCATCAGCTCGCGCGGCTTGTCAGCTTCCCAGCCGGCCTCTGACGCCCCGCGCTCTGCGCGAGTCCAAATGGCCAGACCTTCTCAGCGGTAAGACCACAGATCCAGCGTTTGTCTTCCTTATTCAGAAACTTGATCCTTTTGCGCGCAATATCGATCGCCTGCCGGTACGTGCAGTATTTTTCCACCAACGGCCAATCCGTTCCTGCCATGAGCCGCTCGGGACCGAACACATCGTAGAGCCGCCGAATCTGCCTTTGCGAGTCCAGATATGGATACGGTTGCGAGGAGAGCGACCACGAATGCGATATCTTCACATACACGTTTTTGAAGCGGTGAAGCGCGATCAACTTCTCCAACTCTTTTGGCCGGTTAAGAGGACAATCCGCCATGTGGTCAATAACGACAGTAAGGTCCGGAAAGCGCTCCGTCAACTTTGCAACATCCGGCATCCGCGTTACCGGAGCAAGAACCGTCATCGGAACCTTTAGCTCGAGACAGCGTTTCCAGAGCGGGGGCATGAGCGGACCACGAATCCAGTCGCCCGAGGCATCCCCGGCAGGGCTGATGCGCACGCCGTGAAATCCGTCTTGTTCGGTGAGTTTGGAAAGGTGATCCGGCGCAGCAGGATCTTCCGGGTTAACGCGGGCCACGCCGCGAAAGCGCTGGGGATATTTCTTCAGGACACTCGCTACGTAGCGGTTGTCCCACCGGTAATAAATCACCTGGATCAGGACCGTCTTCTCAACGCCGCTAGCCTTCATAAGCTTAAGCAGCATCTCCGCCGAGGCGTCACGCTTGGGCGGATGCTCCGTTTCCGGCGCCCAAGGATATCGCGGGTCCTTCCTCCAGACATGAACGTGCGAGTCGACAATCGGAGCATCAGCCATGATGAGCTTGTTTCCTAAAAATAAATGGGTTGGAGTCGGTTTACGATGTATCGATCGCAATGCTGATAGCTTGCGAGCGGGCCCTTGCGCGTGCGGTCCAAATCAACACAAATCCACCCTTGGTAGCGAATCTGCCTGAGAATGCGCTGACAAGCGGGGAAATCAACGTTCCCGTCGCCTAAATCATAGATGCTGTCGAAAAACTTTGCTTCGGAGGAATTCTTTCCTAAGACCTGACCGTTCGGCAGCCGAACGTCAGCTTGTGGAGTGGTCCAACGGGCGTCTTTATAGTCCATGAAAACCAGGCGGTGCTTGTACCTTGCGAACATGTTAACCACGTTCGAGCCGCCGAGATAGAGATGAGCGGTATCCGGAGCGAAGTTGAAGAGGCTCGGATCGGTCATCTCCATGCATTTGCGCACCTCATCCGGCCCTTGCACCATGGTGCCAAGATGATTGTGAACGCCTGCCTTAAAACCCATCTCGTTCGCCGCTTCCCCAATCAGGTTGAAGCCCTTGCACATGGCCCGGAATCCCGCATTGACATTCTGCCCCGCCTTCATGCGGGCAGGGGGGAAGACGACCAGGCGGTTTGCGCCGAACCCTCTCAAGAAGCGCATTGATTCGCGGGCATTCTCCACGATCCGCTTATGCTGTGTCGGATCGTTCGTCGGCCCGCCGAAAGAGATGGTGGCAACGTAGAGATTCCTCTTCGAGACTTCGCGCTCGAGCTGCGACGCCGTTAGGTTGTATTTCTTCAGGATGCCGGGAAAGCCGGTGAGCCGGATCCCGATGAATCCCGTATCCTGCATCACGTCGAGAATCTCGGTGAACCGACCCGGCGGATAATGGGACCAGAGGCCGGCGCTGAGCGCCCATTTGATGTTTCGATTTGCGGGCAGACTTCTAACTGGAAAACCCAATGCGGCAAGTGAAGCCAGAAAAACGCTCGGTTTCATAGTGTTAACCCGAAACTATCGCGAGAACCTCATTTCTTAATTTGATACTTCCGAATCCCCCGTATTTTCAAGGCTTGTGACCCCCATGTTTGTACCCTACCTGTTTGAGTCATGTCAAGCAAAAGCTGCATTCATCCAAGGTCACGTCAAAGTCCCAGACGTATAAGATTGCACAGCGCCGCTGGCGCGAAGCACCTCTGGAGTGCGGCAGCTTGCTGCCGGCTCGGAAAGCGGGAGCAAGCTCCCGCACTCCATAACGACGCGAATTTGACGTGACCCTGACCTTCGTCATTCCACCAAGTCAGCGGGTGTCCTGGCTCACCTCCGCGCCCTAAGGATGACCACATCACGCTTTTTCATAGGCTCGCCATTTTCGATGGCCGGTCAGTCACTGTGATGCCTCGAAGAGCCTGAAGGCCATAACATCCGAGCCCGCCGCCACGGTGACGTACTGTTTGTTCCTGAAACTGTAGGTCATTGGGGAAGCTGAAATTCCCTGGCCGGTATTAAAGTGCCACAGCACTTTGCCTGTTTTTGCATTGAACGCAATGAAGCTGCCTTGCGGGCTCCCGGCAAAAAGCAGCCCACCCGCGGTCGAAAGCACTCCCGCGCCATACTCGCGCGCGCCGATTAACTTGTACTCCCATTGCAGCTTCCCAGTGGTCAAATCCAGAGCGCGAACGTATGTTTGTAATGGTGCATTGGGGACTTCCATTACCCCGGTGGCGTCATACGGATAGCCCCCCGGCCGGAATGTTTGTGAAGCTTTCAGTTGGAGTTGGCAGCCTTCCAACGCCTCAAGATAAAAGTAGCCCGTCTCCGGGCTGTAGGCGGGAGACATCCAGTTGGTCGCACCATCGACCGAAGGACATACCTTAGTGCCTTCGAGAGAAGCCTCAACTCCGGGAATGCGGATCGGCCGGCCTTCTTTGGTGAGCCCGGAAGCCCAGTTCAGCTCGCGCACGAAGGGTGTGCCATGCAGAAACTTGCCATTCGTGCGGTCGAGCACGTAATAAAAACCATTGCGGTCGGCTTGCACCAGCAGCTTGCGCATCCCTCCATCAAACGCACGATCAACCAGCACGGGAATCTCTACTGCGTCCCAATCCGCAGTGTCGTGGGGGGTGAATTGGAAATACCATTTCAGCTTGCCGGTATCGGCATCGAGCGCGACCATGCAGTCGGTATAGAGGTTGTCCCCTTTGCGCACATCCCCGTTAAAATCGGGCGCCGGATTACCGATGCCCCAATAGATCAGGTTCAGCTCGGGGTCGTAGCTGCCGGTCAGCCAGGTATCTCCTCCGCCCTGCTTCCAGGAATCGCCCGCCCAGGTATCATTGCCCGGCTGGCCCGGCTTTGGAACCGCACTCCAGCGCCAGAGTTGCTTCCCCGTTGTCGCGTCAAAAGCAACGATCACACCGATCATGCCATAGTCGCCCGGAGCTACCCCAGTGATGATCTTGCCGTTAAGGGCAAGGGGCGCTGCCGGGGCCCAGTAGCCCTCTTTGGCTTCAGCAATTTTCGACCGCCATAGGAAATTGCCAGTCCTCGCGTCGAGAGCAACCAGGAAAGCGTCCTGCGTGGTGAAGTATACCCGGTTGCCGTAAACCGCCACGCCACGGTTCGAGCCTCGGTTCTCACCGGGCGGTATGGGTGGATAGTGGTAACTCCAGATCAAGCGCCCCGTCTGAGCGTCAAGAGCATACACCACCCCGGCCTCCTGCGTGACGTACATCACGCCGTTCACTACGATCGGCACACATTCAAGCTTTTCTTCTTTTTGTGCGTGGAAAATCCATGCCGGCACAAGCCGCTGAACGTTACCGACATCGATCTGGTTCAGTAGGCTGTACCGCTGCGAGGTATACGAGCCCGAATAAGCGAGCCAGTTGTGGGGGTTCGCCTTTTTGAGGTTCTGGTAAGTCACCTGCGCATTTACAGACAGCCCGACGCTGAACCAGCAGCACAGCAACACCCATCTCCTCATGGCATGCCTTCTCCGCCTTGCCGCACGTACCCGGTCTTTTCATTCACCTGACGGCTGAGGAATGCAAGCAGGTCTTGAAATTCCGCAGGTGTGAGCGTCTTGTCGTAATGGGCGGGCATAAGAGACGATTTATCGTAGCGGATTTCGCGCAAGTCGGCACGAAGGAATAGTTGCAGTTGGTCGTGGTTGTCCAACAGTTGGAGCGAAAAATTATTCTCGTTCTTGATAATGCCCGAGAAGCGCTGGCCTTCCTTGGTCTCAACTTCGGCCGGCTGATAGCCGCTCGGAATCCGCGCAGGGGGCTGGATGAGCGCCTCGCGAACCTGAGACAAGGTTCGCTCCTTGCCAATACTCGAAAGATCCGGCCCCAAGACTCCGCCGCGCCCGTCAATCATGTGGCAGGAACCGCATCGGCCTTGCCCCCAGAAGATCCGCTCTCCCTGCGCGACATTACCCGGCACAAAAGAGTCCGAAGCGCTGGCGCGCAGGCTGCGAATGTACGCGACAATCTTCCATATATCCGTGGTTGCTAGACCGGAAGGTGGCATCCCCGTACCGGGGATGCCATTTTTTATTGCTTCGAAAAGGGACGCGTCGGTTGAGCGCGCATAATCGCTCTTACCGGCCAACGCCGG
>JASHTR010000135.1 GCA_030040455.1 Terriglobia bacterium
GAAAAGGGAAAGAGCTCCTTCCGGCCATATCCGCCGACCGCAATCAGGCAAAAGTCCTTCGGCTCGTCGAGAGCAGGAGAAATGTGAGTGGTGTAGAGGCAGGAAATGATTCGATCGAGAAGGACGGTTCGCGCGCGGATGGCTGTGAGACCGTCCCCATCAGTTTCAAACCTGGCTTGGAGCTTCCGAAACTCGGAAGCGTAATAGCCGGGAAGCGGAGTTGCAGCATCGGGCGGCGGGATTAAGCCGCTTTCATCCATAACGCCCTCGCGGCCGGATTCCCGTTACAACGCCGAATCTCCCCGCTCTTCGTTCCGGATGCGAATAGCTTCATCCACGTGGTAGATGAAGATTTTTCCGTCGCCAATCTTTCCGGTTTTCGCGGTCTTTAGGATGGCCTGAACGGCCGTATCCACCAGAGAATCCGGCAGGATAATCTCCACCTTGATCTTGGGGAGCAAGTCCACCGTGTACTCATTACCACGGTAAACCTCCGTGTGACCCTTTTGCCGGCCGTGGCCCCGCACTTCCGAAATCGTCATGCCGTCCACCCCGACTTCCTGAAGCGCTTCCTTCACGGGGTTGAGTCTTGAGGTTTGGATGATAGCTTCGACCTTTTTCATGGTTGGCATCCTTGCTCTGGCGTGTTGCAGATTGCGGCTCCTCGGAATGGCAAGCCGCGAGAGCTTTTCAGCAACCTGCCAGACTATACCTCCAGGTTGTATCCCTCTTCGCCGTGCTGGGAGAGATCAAGGCCCTGAATCTCCTCTCCGGCTTCAACTCGCAAGCCGACTACAACGTCGACGATCTTCAAAATGATAACCGTAACCACGCCCGCAAGCACCCATGCAATGACTACAGCGATAAGCTGATTGAGGACCTGCCCCGGATGACCGTCGATCAGGCCAACGGGCAACGTGCGTCCCGAGCTATCCTTAAAGATGGGATTGACGGCGCTGGTTGCGAATACTCCCGTAAGCAGCGCTCCCACCGTCCCGCCAATCCCGTGCACGCCAAAGGCGTCCAATGAGTCATCGTAACCGAAAATGTGCTTAACCTTGGCAACCATAAAATAGCAGGCCACGCCGGCGATTACGCCAATGGCCAGCGCTGGCATGGGTCCGACGAAGCCAGATGCCGGTGTAATGGCCACAAGGCCGGCCACTGCTCCGGAAACAGCGCCCAGGACGCTGGGCCGTCCGTTGCGAATCCATTCTGCGCCCGCCCAACCCAAAGCTGCGGCTGCCGCGCCGAGTTGCGTGGCAAGAAAAGCGGAGCTGGCCAGGCTTCCCGCTGAAAGCGCGCTGCCCGCGTTGAAGCCGAACCAGCCCACCCACAAAAGGCAGGCTCCGATGAAGCTGAGTACCACGCTGTGCGGGGGCATCGGCTCCGAGGGATATCCGAGCCGCTTGCCAAGGTATAGCGCGCAAACCAGCGCCGAGACTCCAGACGTTATGTGCACCACTGTGCCGCCCGCAAAGTCCAGAGCGGGGATGACTCCGCCCAATGTTGCACTGAGGAATCCGCCTTGGCCCCAGACCATGTGCGCCATAGGATCGTAGACAAAGATAGACCAGAGAATCATAAAAACAACCATCGCGCTGAACTTCATGCGTTCCGCAAAGGCTCCCGTGATGAGGGCTGGCGTGATGATGGCAAACATCATCTGGAACAGCATGAAGCTCTGCTGCGGGATGGTTGGAGCGTAAGCAGCGTTGGGAGAGGCGCCCACGTGCTGAAGAAAGTGGTAGCCAAGTCCCCCAATAAGGCGGTTGCCTTCGTGGAAGCAAAGGCTGTAGCCGAACAAAGCCCAAATCACGGTGATCATTGCCATGAGCATAAAACTCTGCATCATGGTGGCCAGCACGTTCTTTCTGCGGACCAGCCCGCCGTAAAACAGCGCCAGGCCCGGTCCCGTCATCAGCAACACCAGGGCAGCACTGGCCAGCACCCAGGCGTTATCTCCGGCGCTTTGAGCTGCCGCCACTTGCTTGCTGAGGGCTTCTATCCTGGGCTCGAGGGTCGAGGAGAGAGTGGTTGGCGGGTTATTGGGGCGCGGCGGGGAGGATGGTGCGCAACGACCCGCAACGGGAAGCAGAAATAAACTCCACAGCCAGAACCAGGCAGCTACCTTTCGCATCGCTCAATTCTCCGTTGAAATAATTGCGACGAGCTTATTAACGATGAGGCATCACAGCGAAGAAATTATATTATCGACCGCGCTTTCACAAATGCCAATCAAATAGGTTTATGAATGAGATAAGAAATTCTGAGGAGTAGCGTGGACCTGCGGCATAGGTCCGCGCTTGTAGCACCAGTTTCCCCGGCACCCCGCCGGCGGCTGCCCTCCTTGATAAGGAGGAGATGATTAGGGTAGTTCGACGATGAGAGCCTGCTCCGAGCGGAGCGAAGGGACATCGCCGCCGCAGCCAAAAACCGCAGATCACCAAAGCAGGTCAGCTACTTACCCGGGTTGGTTATAGGCGTTCCTTGCAGGCGGGGCAGCTCGCGAGAGAATTCGGTCATGATTGCCGGCATCACAATGAGGTTCCAGTGAGCCATGAAAGGGGCTTGCACCTCGCTCATCATCAGGGTTTGCTGGCTCACGAATTTCTGCCCGACCGGAGAGCGGTAAAAAGCAAGGGCGGTCCTGATTTCCTGGTCCGAAAAATGCTGCG
>JASHTR010000136.1 GCA_030040455.1 Terriglobia bacterium
ACCGCCAAGGATTTTCGCCACTTTGCGCGCTTCGCCTTCCATTCCCAGCGCCATCCTGAGGGTTTCGGTGTCGGGCATAATCTTGGTGGCCAGCCGCTTTCGATGGGCGGGAGAAAGCCTTTCGCTCAAGGCGTGGGAGTAGAGAAGGAACGTATCAGCGCCGGGAATAGAGCGCACCGCGGCACGGATCTTCTCCATGCGGTCGTACGGAACTCTTCTCGAAGCGAGGCTGGCATCGAGGCCCCCGAGGAGACCTCGGTCCGAAAACAGTCGAAGCACCCGAGCGGGGTTTTGCTCCTGGAGCGCCGCTCGCAGCTCACGCCCCTGTTGTTCCGGCCTCATCCGTTCCCAGGCCCTGGCTTCCACAGCGCTCTCGAGCCACGCCTGCGTGCGCGCTTCGATCTTAAAGTCCAGCCGCAAGGACAGGCGCAGGAGTCGGTAGATGCGGGAAGGGTCCTCCAGAAAGCTGCGGCTATGGAGAGCGCGGAGCTCTTTATCCTCAATATCGGCGGCACCGTTCGTTGGGTCAAGAAGCAGCCCGCGCGAGTTGGGATGGAGCGACACTGCCATTGAATTGGCAGAAAAATCGCGACTCCGTAAGTCTTCAAAAATTCCCGCTGCGACAATCTCCGGTGCCTTCCCCGGCATCGAATAAATTTCCTTGTGTGCGCCGATGATCTCCGCCTGCACGCCTCCGGCAAATACAAAAGACGCGCCATTGCGCCGAGCGTCAAATCGGAAACGCTCGAGGCGCGCGAGAGCCTGAGGATTGGATGACGAGGACGAGCCCTTCCCGGGCTTGGTCTCAGCTTCGAGCGCCTTGACGATTTTCTGCACGTTTCCCTCGACGGCAAAGTCGAGATTGCGGATGTTTCCCCGACCGCTGGTGAGGTCACGCACCACACCGCCAACCAGGTAGAGATTTAAACCTGCCCCTGCTGCGATGCGGCTAATATAGTTGAGCGCCTGGAGCTGCGGCGGCGAAAGACGTATTTCCATCAAGAAGTTGTAGTCGCTCATGGTCTTTGATGCTCAGAATTCAACGTTATGCCCTTGGATGATGTGATTCATAGACTTGTTTTAGACGTTCTTTAAGGACGTGCGTATAAATTTGCGTGGTGGAAATATCACTATGGCCCAGCATTAATTGGATGGACCGCAGGTCCGCGCCGCGCTCAAGCAGATGCGTGGCAAACGAGTGCCGGATGACGTGCGGCGTGAGCGGCGCTGTGATGGCCGCAGCCCGGCCGTACCGTGCTAGAATCTTCCAGAAGCCGACGCGGGAAAGCTGGCCACCACGATGGTTCAGAAAGAGATAGGGCACAATGTTTTTCTTCAGCAGTTTTTGGCGGCCATCCCGCAGCCAGGCTTCCACGGCGCGCAAAGCTGCCTTGCCGACGGGGATCAGCCGCTCCTTGCCACCTTTCCCGAGACAGCGAACGATTCCCAGGTTGACGTCCAGATCCTCCAGACGCACATTCACCAGCTCTGAGACGCGCATCCCGGTGGCGTAGAGCAGCTCCAGCATCGCCCGGTCGCGGAGACCTGCGGGCATGCAAAGATCGGGCTGACAAAATAGCAGGTCCACCTCTTTGATAGCGAGAAATTTCGGCAGGCTGCGTCCTACCTGCGGAGAATCCATCTGCGCGGTGACATCGCTTGCCACCACTTTCTCCTTCACCAGAAATCGGAAGAAATTGCGCAGTGAGACCACGCATCGTGCAACAGATCGCGCAGCCATGCCTTGCGCATAGAGGCTGTCAATGAACTCCTGAAGGTATTCCCTGCTGACCTTGCTCAGGCTCATGCTGGCATTCTCCGCGTGGGCGGCAAATTTCATGAGATCACGACGATAACTTTCGATGGTGTTGACGGAAAGACCTTTTTCGACCCGGACGCTACTTAGAAAGCGACCGATTTGGATAAAAATCTCGCCGCCTTGGCTGGATGGAGCGCCACTTTCCCCAAAGCCGCCCGAGGACACATACGGCTTTCTTGCGCGCTGATCTTTTGTGCCTCTTGAGCGTTGGTGTGGCGAAGGCAGCATAGTCGATTAACCGCCGGATCTCCAAGGTAAAGGAGAGAGGCGAGGCCAGCACTATCAACCTATTGTTTTTCAATCACATACAGCTAATTGCAGAGGAGACAGGATTCCCTCCGCGCTTTGCAATTCAATTATTTTCAAGTGGATACTAGCACAACGAGGAAGCCGTTGCAAAGTTTGGTGGCAAACCTTTAGAATTTTATTGAAAATAAATCCAGTTAACCAGAAGGCGAGGCTTTGGGCAGACTTTAAATTTAAGATTGGCAATTTGAGGCCCATGATCAACATCCTTACTGCCAGCGAGATGCAACGCATTGACCGGGTCACGACGGAACGCTATGGCGTGCCCAGTCTGACGCTCATGGAAAATGCCGGAACAGGTGTTGTGGAGTTCCTACTGGAGCGCTTTTCGCCATTGCGAGAGCGCCGTATAACAATCCTTTGCGGCCGGGGTAACAATGGTGGTGATGGTTTAGTTGTAGCACGCTTGCTTCGAAGCCAGGGCATCCATCCGCGGGTTTTGCTCTTTGCGCATCCTGAGAGCCTTAAGGGTGACGCAGCCGCCAATTATCAACAGCTTGCTTTAACTGGCGCTCCCGAAGTTGTTCCTGACGCCGGCACATGGAATTATGTGAAGCCCAGCCTGGCCGGAACAACGCTGCTTGTTGACGCGCTTCTTGGCACTGGCCTTTCGAAGCCGCTTCAAGGATTTCTTCTTGAAGTAGTCCGTGATGTAAATTCCGGGTTTCCAGGTGCGCCCCGAGTGGCGGTGGACCTGCCTTCGGGGATTTTTGCCGACACGGGAGAATTAGGCGGAGAGTGGATTCATGCGGATGCGTCGGTCACTTTCACGGCGCCGAAACGCGCTCATATTTTTCCTCCGGCTTGCAAGAATGTCGGTGAATGGCGCGTGCATGAGATTGGCACGCCCAAGGAAGCTCTGGAAAATGACCCGGAGCTTTTTCTCAGCCTCGTCGGTCGGGAGGATTTAGCGTGGCTCACCATCCCTCGAAAAATCGATGGCCATAAAGGACTCTACGGCCACGTCCTGGTGCTGGCGGGCTCCCTGGGAAAGACGGGAGCAGCGGCGATGGCTGCAAAGTCCGCGTTGCGTGCGGGAGCCGGTCTTGTAACGGTTGCAACTCCGCGCAGCGCTTTGCCGCTTGTAGCGTCTCATGGCATGGAATTGATGACGGAAGCGCTCCCGGAGACAGAAAACGGAAGCCTATCGCTTCAGGGCTTGGAGGAGGGCCGGCTCGATCGATTGGTTGATGGGAAATCAATTCTCGCCGTTGGGCCGGGCGTTGGAAATCTGCCGGAAACAGCCGAGTTTGTGCGGAGGGCGGTTAACCGGTATGCTCTCCCTCTGGTTCTTGATGCCGACGGCCTGAACGCCTTTGCCGGAAGAATGAATGAGATGGAGACAGATGGGAGAATCCGGGTGTTGACTCCCCATCCCGGAGAGATGGCTCGTCTCGCAGGGTGCAGCACCACAGAAATTCAGAAACGCCGGGTTGACATAGCGCGCGAATTCGCACAGCGCTATCAGGTGTGCCTGGTGCTGAAAGGTGCCAGATCGTTGGTTGCTTCGCCCGGCGGTCAGGTGGCTGTAAATCCCACGGGCAATCCTGGCATGGCGACGGGAGGCACAGGTGACTGCCTCACCGGCTTGATCGCCGGGTTGCTCGCGCAGCATCCCGACCGCTCCCTTATTGAAGCGGTCGCGGCGGCGGTTTATCTTCACGGCTTGGCAGGGGACCTTGCGGCTCGAAAGAGGGGAGAAACGTCCATGATTGCTGGCGATTTGCTTGAGGCGATACCCGAAGCGTTTCTCGCCATCCAAGATAATGCTAAGGTTGAAAATGGCTGAGACGCTGGCGAGAGAGATGCTCCACGACGTTGTTACTCATTCCGCTGATGAGACCATCGCTTTCGGTCAAAAGCTGGCAAAGGTTGTACGGCCGCCGTGCGCTGTCCTTTTAGAGGGTGATCTCGGGAGCGGTAAGACGACCTTGACGAAGGGTATTGTGGCAGGCCTGGGCGTTGCGCGAGAAGAAGAAGTCACCAGCCCATCCTTCACCCTGGTTCACGAATATGGAGAGAGCTCAGCGACGTCGAAGCAGAGAACGCGAGTCTACCATGCAGACCTGTATCGTATCGAGGAAGAACGGGAGATTGAATCGCTGGGTCTCAACGAATTGTTGAGTCCCGAATCCACGGTCCTCATTGAATGGGGCGACAAGCTGCCGGAGCTTCCTCTCGGGCCGAAGGTGCGCATCCGGCTTGAAGTTCTGGGCGAAAACGAGAGGCGGATTGTTGTGGAGAAAGAAAGTTAAGAGTCGAAAGTCAAAAGTCGCGGATTGCGCGTGAATGATACGAACAATGAGGAGCGCAGAGCCTCCGGTCTTTGGAAACTCTGCGTGTTGTCTTTCGGTCCCCCGCAGAAAAGCCGCGGTTTTTGAAAAGCACGAAGCTACCCCGCTTCAGATGGCTTAGGAGAAAGGAAACCACCGAATGACTGCGAACACCGTGCTTAACCCTTGGGCGCTCATTGTGGGCTCTTCCAGCGGATTTGGCGAGGCCGCGAGCCTGGAGCTCGCGCGCGACGGGTTAAACATTTTCGGCGTGCACTTCGATCGCCGCTCGGCGATGCCCCACGTCAACGAGATTATAGAGAAGATCAAGGGGTTGGGCCGGGACGTGACGTTCTTTAACATTAACGCCGCTGACGCGGAGAAGCGCGCGAACGCACTTTTCCAGATGCAAGAGCGCTGGAATCAGTCCGGCGGAAGCCACTTCATTAAGGTTTTTCTTCATACGGTGGCATTTGGATCGCTGCTCCCTTACCTCGCCGCCGAAGCGGCGGAACGGCTCAGCCAGGCGCAGATGGAAATGACCATCGACGTGATGGGAAGCAATCTCGTTTACTGGGTTCAGGAAATGATGAGCCGCAGAATGCTGCGCGAAGGAAGCCGGGTTTACGCTCTGACGAGCGCCGGAGGGCACAGCGTGATTCCGAACTACGGAGCCGTCTCCGCCGCCAAAGCGGTGCTGGAATCACATATTCGCCAGCTTGCTTTCGAGCTGATGCCGCACGGCATTACTGCCAACGCCATCCAGGCCGGTGTCACCATCACTCCGGGTTCGAGCAAGATTCCCGGCATCGAAAAATTGGCCGACTTCGCAAGAATGCGCAACCCGGGTGGGCGGCTGACCACGCCCGAGGATGTGGCGTCGGCGATTGTTGCGCTGATGAGCCCTAAAACACAATGGATGACGGGGAACGTCATCCGTGTGGATGGCGGAGAAGATATTGTGACGTAGGAACAGCGACGGGTGATAATTGATGAGTAATGAGCGAACGCAATCAGTGTTTGCCGATGACCCAACCTATTGCTATTCTCCTTAACGGCGAACCCCGCGAAATCCCCACCGGACTGACGGTAGCGGGCTTGATCGAGGGGCTGAAGCTTCAGGCAGACCGCGTGGCCGTCGAGCGAAATCTGGAGATGATCCCGCGCGCCAAGTGGGAGGAAACCACACTCGAAGCGGGCGACCGCCTGGAAATAGTACACTTTGTAGGCGGAGGATAAGCGGGTAGCGCCATGCATCCGGCAATCAGCCAGCCAACGGCCTTTATTCTTCTCACCCTCCTCATCAAGCTGGGCGTCATCGCCTCCCTGGCCAGCATCGTTGCCCGCTTCGGGCTCTTTAAGCGCCTGATTTTCGTCGAGCGACGCACGTCGCGCCAGAAGCTAGCCTTTGCATTGTTTCTCGGAATCCCGTTCACGCTTGGTGTCCTGGCCCGCCTGCTGGCGAAATACCAGGGAACTGACCTCAGCCTGGAAATTACCGTCCTGGGAGGTTTGTTGGGCGGTACTTTTGTGGGAGTGCTCGTGGGCATGATGGTGAGCCTTCCGGCTGTCCTGATTGGGCACGAAATGCTTGCCGCCCCAATGGCCATCCTCTACGCGTTGGTGGCTGGCACGGCGCGGTGGGTTTGTCCCAATAAGGAAGTTATCTGGGAGTTTAGCCCCTTCATCGATCGCAGCCTTTATCGCTCCATCCGGCAGCGTTTCAAGCAGCCCGCCCCGGATTGGCAGGTGCTTTTCGCGCTGATGTGCGTGATGTTGGAAATTGCCCGCATTGATGTTGGTCGTATTTCCGGCAATGCACTTTTCTATCTCAGCTCGCAGCATTTCTGGATCGACATTCTTATTGTGCTCACCACGCTGGTCGCGGTGGGCCTGCCGATCAAAATCTGGAATAGCACGCGGATTGAACATAAGCTGGAGGACCAGCACCGGATGCTCCTGCAGGCACGTATGGACGCCCTGGTGAGCCAGATCAATCCGCACTTCCTCTTTAATACTTTGAACACGATTTCCTCTCTCATTCGGATTGATCCCGACACGGCACGCACCCTGCTCCTGAAGCTTTCGCGCATCCTCCGCCGCCGACTGAAAACGGAAGCGCACTTTGTATCTCTCAAGGAGGAACTCGATTTCATGGACGACTATCTGGATATCGAAGTCGCCCGCTTTGGCCGTGACAAGCTCCACATCGTCAAAGAGATTGCCCCGGGGGCCACGGAGGTGGTTGTGCCCAGCATGATCCTCCAGCCTCTGGTCGAAAACGCCATCCGGCACGGTATTGTTCCCAAAATTGAAGGCGGCACCGTCACGCTGCGCGCCTCACGCCAGAACCACTGGCTTACCCTTGAGGTAAAGGACGACGGCGTCGGAATTCCACCCGGGAAACGCAACGAGGTTTATGGCTCCGGCATCGGAATCCGCAACGTCACCGAAAGGCTCCGGGTGCTGTTTGGCGACCACTTCGTCTTTAAAGTGCAAAGCCAACCGGGAAGCGGCACTTCCGTTTCGTTTGAGATCCCGGAATTAGTGGTGAGTGAGAAAGCTTCGGCTGATGAGCAGGCCCAGGTGTTTGAAGAGACGCCTTGACGACGCCAAAACAGCGTTGGCGCGCTATCGCTCGAACCTGTGTTAAGATGCATTGGAACGACGCGCCGCGCAAGACGAAAGGCAGGCTGCAACCCGTGGCCGCAGACGAAGAAGCCTCGAAGGAGCGAACGCATTGATGGCGAACGACCGGAAAAAAAAGAAGATTCCAGCCTCGATGAGCATGATTGACCCGCGGTTTCGAAACATCTATCTGAAATTTTACAAGGAAAGTTATTACACGCCTACCACCTTGGACTTGAAAACCAAGGAATTGATCGCCATTGCCGCTTCCGCGGTCGCCAAGTGCGAGGGATGCCTCGAAGGCCACATCCGAAAAGCCATCGAATTGGGTCTGACGCGGGACGAGATTAGTGACGCGCTGGTGGTGGCAATCGGTGTCGCTGCCGCCGGGGTGATGGATATGTCCGATCGCGCTGCCATCAGCCTCAACCTGCATCATTTCGAAGCAACCTAGGACTTTGGATTTGTAGCGCAGAGTTTGCTTGTGGACGTGACCCGCGATGCGGGGTTCGTGGTTTGTGATTCGAATCACGAGACACGGATCACGGTTTTTGAACGGCCGCAGCGCTACAAAACAAACACGCTACAACTTTTCGAATTTCCACGCCGATCGAATCCCCGAAGCCTTCCAATTCGCGCCCCTCTCCCCTGAACTATGGGGTTATCACCGGCTTGTTTCTTCTGCTTTTCGTGGGCTTGGCGGACAACCAGATGATTGCGGCCCTATTGCCCGTTCTGGTCAGCGCGTTTCACGTCACCGTGGCCGTGGCAGGGCTGCTGGTGGTGGTCTATTCCATTACGGCGGCCGCGGCCGGCTTTGCCACCGGCACGCTTTCCGACCACTATGGTCGGCGCCGGTTCCTGCTGGGCGGAGCCCTCACGTTCGTCGCAGCTTCATGGCTGGCGTCGCGCACCGAAACATTTTCCGGACTTATGCTGGCACGCGCTCTCACCGGAGCGGCGGCAGGCACGATTTCCACATGCTCCTTAGCCTACGCCGGAGATTTCTTCGATTACACCATCCGGGGAAGAGCCATCGGTCTGATCTCCATTGCTTATTTCGCCGCGCCGATCATCGGGATTCCCGCTGGCGCCCAGATTGCCGCGCGCTTTGGCTGGCGCAGCACGTTTCTATTCTTTGCCGCGCTGGCGGTTCTCGCCAGCTTCGCCTCGATCACCTTGCGGGAGGATCGCACGGCCCGGAGTCCAGCGGTGGACAAATGGCGGAACAGCATCCAGGTTTTCCAGAAGTTTTTCAGGCATCGCGATCTTACCGCAGGCGTGGGGATCGCCTTTTTGGTTTCTGGCGGTCTGGTAGGATTTCTTACCTACATCGGACAGTGGCTCAACGGGACATTCGGGCTATCGGAGAAAGGAATAGGCTGGATTTTTATGCTG
>JASHTR010000137.1 GCA_030040455.1 Terriglobia bacterium
CCACTCATCCTGAAGGATGAATTTCAGTCTAACAATAATCGTGAGGGACAACAAGCCGGGGGAAATTCTATCCTCAGGCCTCGTTTTCAACGGCTTGGATGAGAGCCTGGATATAACCGAATTCAAAGGCGAATGCCTGCTCGCGGCCAGCGGGTACCTGCATGTTGGGCACATGATCGGGCATCATCATGCCGTCGTAGCCGACTTCCTTATAAACGCGCATGGCTTTGACCATGTTGACGCTGCCGTTATCCGGGAAGGTCTCTTTGAAGTTCAGAAATCCGCCCCGAATGTTTCGGAAGTGAACGTTAAATATCTTGTGCCTGACGCCAAAATAACGGATAACATCGTAAATCTGCTCGCCCGGATTCGGCAGCATCTCGGAGACGGTGCCTTGGCAAAAATTGAGGCCGTGGTAGGGACTGGCCTCGATCTCGACGAAGCGCTTGAGGCCGTCGACGTTTGATAGTACAGCCTGCACGCCACGGAACCCCGATTTGGGCAGACCTGGATCCTGAGGGTGGCAGGCAATCCTCACCTTGTACTCCTCCGCAACCGGGACCACACGCTTGAGGAAATATGTGATCCGATCCCAGTACGCTTCGGCGCTCACGTGTTCGGCTTCAGTCAGCGGGAGATTTCCGCGCATTGCTTCTTCGTAATCAAAGGTGCTGTAAAGCGCCCCGCCGCGGTCCCGCGTCCTCCCGGTGCGCGGTACTCCAAGGAGGGTGAAGTTGTATTTCACTGCGGGAATTCCGGCGCGGCTGGCGTTGCGGATCATTTGGCAGATCTGGCTGATTTCCTGGTCGCGCTCAGGGCTCTTGCCGAGCAGGATGTACGGCATCTCAGCGTGCTCGATCGGAACGCTGCTCATGGGTAGGGGGACCATTTCCAGCTTGATTCCATAAGATTCGATTTTCTTTCGCAGACGCGTCAGCCCTTCAACGCTCCAGTTGTCGTCAAGCCTGGGCGAGGGAAGGCCGCTGCAGATGTGGGCAACGCCGAATTCCGCAAGGGCGCGGAGCGTGTCATCGGAAGGCTGTTTGCCGCCAAACTGCGTCCCAAGCTTCATGAGCGCTTTGGCCGGACTGGGGTGGGATGATTTCGGCGCTCTCCCCAGGCCGTCCCTGGCACCTTCGGCAACTCCCGCTGCAGCCATCGATGAAAAGCAGATAAAATTTCTACGGTTCATTCTCCCTCGCTTTTCTGGTGGCTGAATACTTCGGTAGTCCGTTTACGCCTCGGCGCTCCCGGAAACGCCATTGATCCTCTTGCTTTCAAAACGGTCATCATAATAGATGCAATGCAACAGGACGGTCAAGCAAGGCGTGTTTTTGTTTAGCAAGGTAGGTATTTCATTGGTGAACGGCACAAAAGCCGCAGACCTTGGGAAGCAGGTCGCGCTACTTGCTTGCTCAATTCCGCTTGGGAGTTGAGGTGAGCAGGTCGGTCAGCTTTTTATAGGCACGCTCGGCCTGGGGCTCGTTGTATGCGGGATTGTCGGGAACGGTCCAGCCGTGGTGCGCTGGGTAGGTCTCACTCTCGTATTGTCCTGCCCACGCCGCGAGCGCGCCGTCGAGCTTCTCGATGGCTTCCTGCGGCATCGAGCGATCCTCGATGCCGTGGCCGAAATAGAGGCGCGCCTTGACGCGAGGAAGGAGCGTGTGCGGGCTAGCCGGCGCATCGGTGTAAAGACCGCCACCGTGGAATGAAGCGGCAGCGGCAATTTGGCCGGGACGGACGGCAGCAGCGCGCAACGCCATTTGCCCGGAGAAGCAGAAGCCGACGGCGCCCAAGGCCTTTCCACTGACACTCGGCTGCTCCACAAGAAAATCAACATACGCGGAAACATCGCGATCCATCGCGTCGGGCGTTAGTGGAGCCCGAATCTCGTTCATGCGTTTCATGAAGCGCTCGTCGCCTAGCTTGAAAGGGAAGTTGAAGATCGGCGGCCTGCCGCTGCGATAGAAAATGTTTGGGAGAAAGACCGCGTACCCTTCGCCGGCGAGACGGCTGGCCATGCCGCGGCTTGCATCGCGAATACCAAAGATGTCGGTGAGGTAGAGGACGCCGGGCCAGCGGCCCTCTTCTTCCGGCTGAATCAGAAATCCGTCGGCAGCGCCGTCCGGTGTGCGAACCTCAACTGCTTTTTCGATCATGTCTGCCTCAATAAGCACTATACGCTAGCAAGGTAGCGGACCTGCTGTTCAAGGTCCGCGGCATTTCGTTGGTGAACAGCACAAAAGCCGCAGACCTTGGGAAGCAGGTCGTTACTCGCTCGTGACCGCTACCATGCCTCACCCCAAAAGCGGACAATTCACTTGTCAATTGGACCGGGCATATCATATGTCAACAACACGACAACAGCAATTTGTTGACAGGCCGCAAAGCTATGGTATAGAGTTTGGGGTTCGCGGCGGGGGAAAGGGCGAGAGAGTCCATCGTTTGGAATTTCAGCAGCATCAATGCGGGAGAACTGTGACGAAGCCATGCGACGTTAGCCGCCGGGAATTCCTCGCCCTGGCGGTCGCGGGTCTTGCCTTTCTGAAGCCCGCGCGGCTGATCATCGACACTCACCTTGAAGTCTGGACCTTCGATCCGAAATTCCCCTTCCACGATCCCGAGCACCCTGATCTCAAGCGTGTGCCGGTAGCAGCGCCTGTCGAAAATGAAGTGGGTGAGATGCGGGAGTTCGGCTTGAAATACACCGTCCTCGTCAATCCACGCTACTACGGGTGGGATAATTCGTACATCAGCTACTCACTGCATAAGTATCCGAATTTATTTGTGGCGCATGGATTGCTCAACCCTCTTGGGCCTGATCCGGCCGGTCGCTTGCGCTATTGGATCGAGGAGCATGGCTTTCAGGGAATGCGGTTCAGCCCGCTTTACGATCCGAGCTCGACCTGGCTAAACTCGAAGGAGCAATATCCATTATGGCGGGAGGCGGAGCGTTTAAAGGCGGTCTTTAACTTTTATATCCTTCCCCACCAGATGCCCATGCTCGAAGACATGGCTGGCCGTTTCCCCGGCGTCAAAATTGTGATCGACCATCTGGGGAAACCAGATTTAAGGGCTACCGATCCATGGGTCGATTTTCGCAAAATGTTCCGGCTAAAGCGCTTCCCGTATGTCTGGGTGAGCGCCTCCGAACCTTATGAAATCTCGCTGACCAAGCGATATCCCTATCGCGACACGTTGCCATTCTACAAGGCTACGTATGAGGAGTTTGGTGGAAGACAGCTCATTTGGGGCACAGGATACCCAAAACCGCGATGGGAGCTGCCGATGAACCAGGAGCTCGCGTTTGTTGACCGAGTCTGCGATTTCTACACTGACGCGGATCGGGAGTTGATCCTCGGAAAGAATGCGCTTCGTATATGGAACTTCCCCAATGCCTGAATTCCCCGAGACCAATCGAGTGAAGGAAGCCCTGCGAGCCGGAAAGGCCCAGCTTGGCGTCGGCTGGTCCCAATTCCGCTCGCCAGACGTAGCGCGCATTTTAGCGACGGCAGGCTTCGACTGGGCTTTTATTGATGCCGAGCACGGCGGCTTTGATATTGAGACCATACAGGATATCTGCCTCGTCGCGGCGTTGGCGGGCATTACGCCGATCGTCCGGGTGGCGGCCATCGAGTACTCGCTCATCGCGCGGGCGCTTGATTGCGGCGCGCAGGGAATCATTCTGCCCCGCGTCGAATCGGTGGATCTGCTCACGAAGGCGGTGGGTTGGACAAAATTTCCGCCTGAAGGAACACGGGGTTATGGCCTCGGCGGACCGCAATTGGGTTATCGAGCCCGCAATTTTACCGACGTCATCCGGCACATGAACGCGGCCACGCTGGTTGTTCTGCAGATAGAGACCGTTCGTGCTTTCGAGGCGCGCGAGGACCTGCTTTCCGTCCCGGGGATCGACGCAGTGCTGATCGGACCGGCCGATCTCTCCATTTCCTTGGGTGTTCCGGGAGAATTCCAGCATCCTCTTATGGTGGAAACGATCGAGGCGGTCCGGAATGCTTGCGTGCGCCATGGCATCGCTCCAGGCGTTCACATGCGCTCGCCGGCGCTCGCGAAGTTCTGGATTGAACACGGGATGCTCTTTGTCAGTTGCGGAAACGAGGTATCGTTCCTGCAAGAACGGACGTCGGAAGTCGCCGCCCAGTTACGGAGCTCCGCCAATGCGTCTGGATAAGTGGATTTCTGCTACGTGTCCTGCGTTCACTTCTAACCACCCTCTGGAAGGTTGGGATTTGATGCTGGTGGGTGGCGTATCTTGTTATCCATGAGTGGTAGGAATCCTAAAATTCGGCTTCGCGCTTTGGCGCTCCGGAGAAATGGGTTGATTGTATGCCTGCTCGTCTCGACAGCAGTGGTGGCCTGGGGGCAGTCTGGACCACCCAAGGATACCAATCCGTTAGGGTACAATAAGCAACTCATCGCTGAGGGTGGCGAACTCTACGCTCACACCTGCACGGCATGCCACGGCGTCAATGGGGCAGCGGGAGAACGCGCCCCGGCGTTGGCCGG